>JAUWNO010000318.1 GCA_030612605.1 Armatimonadota bacterium | reverse complement strand
AATTGTTATATTGATAATATTTCTCTGAATGATTTATTAGAGCAATTTAAAGAGGGATTTATAATCACACCAAATGTTGATCATCTTATCACTTTACAGTATGATGAAGAGTTTTATCAGATCTATCAGAATGCGGATTTTATTGTTGCTGATAGTCAGATTATTGTTAATGTTCTCAGGTTTATTTTGCGAAAACCATTAAAAGAGAAAATTTGTGGTTCAGATTTCTTTCCGGCATTTTGTGAATATCACAAGAACAATTCTGAGATAACTATTTTTCTTTTGGGAGGCAGACCCGGAGCTCCGGAGAAAGCTCGAGAAATGATTAATTCGAGAGTGGGAAGAGAGATAATTATCGGAGCTTTTGCTCCTTCCATGGGTTTTGAAAAAAATGAAGAAGAATGTGAAACAATAGTTGAAATGATTAACGATTCTAAAGCTACAGTCGTGGCAGTTGGAGTTGGTGCTCCCAAACAAGAGAAATGGTTATTCAAATATAAAAATAAACTTAAGTTTGCTAAGATTTTTATGGGAATTGGTGTTACCATCGAATTTGAAGCAGGATTGGTGAAACGTTCTCCCAAATGGGTCAGCAAGGTTGGATTGGAATGGTTTTATCGAATTATGCAGGAACCGGCAAGATTGTGGAAACGTTATTTTATCCGTGATTTACCTTTTTTCTGGATGGTTTTCAAACAAAAATTTGGTCGATATAAAAATCCATTTGAAACATAATTTCTAAAATTTTGCGAATGTTCGAGGAACGAGTCCTTCGCAATGGTTGAATCAGTTGAATCAGTTGAAATGGGAAAAGAGCCATGCTTGTTCCTACGCTCCCGCGTGGGAACACAATACTCTAACGCTCTGCATCAAAACCAGATAGGAATAGATTCAATTATTCCTTTTTGACGCTGGAGCGTCTGATACTTCATTCCTACGCAGGAGCATAGGAACAAGAAAAAGGTACTTGCTTTATCTTAAAGAAGAAAAATTATGATTCTTAGAGACGTTCAATTATTCAAATTTTCTGCTTATGGTTTCCTGAAGAACCTGCGTTTTTTTGATATCTTTATCCTGTTATTTTTCCGGCAGCAGGGAATGACTTTTCTTCAAATCGGAACACTTATCTCAATTCGTGAAATCTCCATAACAATCCTGGAAATTCCAACAGGTTTGATTGCAGATTGTTATGGACGTAGAAACTCAATGATTTTTTCGTTCATCTCGTATATTCTTTCTTTTTTCATTTTTTTCTTTTTCCCAAAATTCGGCTTTTATGCTGTTGCCATGATTCTTTTTGGAATGGGAGAAGCTTTTCGTACAGGCACTCACAAAGCCATGATTTTGGAATATCTGAAGCAAAAGAACATCACGCATCAGAAAGTGGAGTATTATGGATTCACTCGCAGTTGGTCACAGATTGGTTCCGCTCTGGCTGCATTGATTGCAGGAGCTATTGTATTTTATTCTGGTGATTATAAATACGTTTTTCTGGGTTCCATAATTCCATACATTTTAGCTCTATTTTTGATGATAAGCTATCCAAAAGAATTAGATGGATTTATCGAAAAGAAAAAACATCCTAATTTGATAAAAGAAATATTCATCAATTTTGAAAGCACTTTAAAAGATTTTATCAAAGTTTTCAAAGATTCGAAATTGAGAAAAGCTATTGTAAATTCTTCTCTTTTTGATGGATTATTCAAAACTGTAAAAGATTACATTCAACCGATTATTAAAGTATTTGCGTTGTCGTCTTCATTTCTGTTTTTCATAAAAGATAAAAGAGATACAATAGTTATTACAGTTATTTATTTTATGCTTTTTCTTCTATCTTCATATGCTTCTAGGAATTCAGAAAAATTTAAAAATAAATTCAAGTCTCTTTCCAAAGCGATCAACTCGAGTTTTCTTATTGGAATATCCTTCATTATGCTGGCAGGAGTTTTCTATTTTCTAAATTTAAAGTTGATTACTATTATCTGTTTTATCATTCTATATGTATTTCAGAATTTCCGCCGTCCTATGAATGTTGGATACATCAGCGAGATAATTCCATCCAAAGTAATGGCATCAGGTTTATCAGCAGAATCGCAGTTGAAAACCCTCTTCGTTGCCATTTTATCACCAATAATGGGATTGCTGGCAGATGAGTTTGGAATTGGAAAAGCACTGATAATTTTAACATCCTTGACATTATTGGTTTTCCCTTTGGTTAGGTTACAAGAAAAAAAGTTTTCCTGAGTTTCAATGCTTGTTCCCACGCTCCCGCGTGGGAACACAATACTCTAACGCTCTGCGTTAAAACCAGATGGGAATAAATTCACTTGTTTTTTTTGACGCTGGAGCGTCTGATATTTCATTCCTACGCAGGAGCATAGGAACGAGATAAAACTTTTATTTATTTTTATAGGAGGATTTATGCTTAAGGAATTGATTTTAAAAAATCGCAGTTATCGCAGGTTTTATCAAGATTTTCAAATTTCAAAGGAAACTCTGAAAGAACTTGTAGATATTGCCAGGTTTTGTCCCTCAGCAGCAAATTTACAGATACTTCGTTTTATGCTCATAGATTCAAAAGAAGAATCTGAAAAAGTTTTTTCCTGTTTAGGTTGGGCAGGTTATCTCAAAGATTGGGATGGACCTGAAGAAGGAGAGAGACCTTCCGCTTATATTGTAGTTTTATCAAATAAACCGGATTGGGCGTACATAAAGAGCGATGTGGGAATCGTCAGTCAATCCATTCTTTTGGGAGCAGTAGAAATGGGTTTGGGTGGCTGTATGTTCGGTTCTGTTCAAAAAGATAAATTACGAAAATTTTTCTCGATAACAGAAGAATATGAGATTCAATTGGTGATTGCCCTCGGAAAACCAAAAGAAAAAATAGTGATCGATGAAGTTAAAGGTGATGACATAAAATACTGGCGAGACGAACACGATGTACATCATGTTCCCAAAAGAAATTTAGACGATCTAATTTTGTAAGAGAGTAACTCATAGCTTTGAACCCGTAGAATGCTTGTTCCGTAGGGAAGTATGACCCCAGTTAAATAGAAGAAAATTTAACGGGGTAAACTGTATCGGGACGAAGCTATTCAACCGGGTCTGCTTTGAGAGAACTTTAAATGAATTCTACAGAAAAGAGTGTTTTTATCATTCTGAGTCTGGCAGCAGCTGAATTTATTTTTTCTCAAAGGAACTTTGCTGATAATGAGATTCTTCGGAAGATTGCGTTTGAAAGAAGCCTCAGAAAGACATCTGTTTTTGCATTTTGATTAATCCTTGAGAGAACTTTTAAAAAAAGGAGATATCATGAATAAGACCAAAATGATTGTTCTTAT
>JAUWNO010000258.1 GCA_030612605.1 Armatimonadota bacterium | reverse complement strand
ATTTAGATTTTTATTTGGAGATTTGAAGATTTGGGGATTTGGTGATTGTGATTTGAAATTTATTTGTTATTTGAAATTTGATATTTATTTGACATTTGGAATTTGATATTTGAATTTTTGTTTGTAATTTGAAATTTGGATTTTGAAATTTATTTGTTATTTGCTATTTGTTATTTGGATTTTTTTTAATAATAGGAAAATTAGATTATGAACAATATCAAGAATATCTGTATGCTCAGTACTCACGGCTATTTCGATTCTATTCCTCAATTGGGAAGAACTGATACCGGCGGACAGGTTGTTTATGTTCTGCAATTGGCAGAAGCTTTATCTCTGCTTAATATCAAAGTTGATATTTATACCCGCTGGTTTGAAAAATCTAAAAAACAGATTGAACAGGTTCCAGGTTATCCGAATGTTAGGATTATCCGTATTCCAGCAGGAAATTGGGAGTTTGTTCCAAAAGAGAAAATCTATGGGATTCTCGCTGAATTAGCACAAAACATGATAGATTTTATTCAGAGAAAAAATTTGAATTATGATCTTTTTCATGCTCATTATGTGGATGCTGGAATTATTGGGATCGAAGTTGCTGCTTTCTTTAAAAAACCTTTATTTTTCACAGCTCATTCAATCGGAGCCTGGAAAAAAGAACAAATGGGCGGTAATGCTGATGAGATGGGAAAAAAGTATAATTTCCAACATCGGATTGCAGAAGAATTTAGAATTTTCAAAACTGCCAGAGCAAACACAGTAACCAGCCTTGTTCAGAAAGAAAAACTTGAACAACTCTATAAATTCAAATCCGATAAAACTACTGTAATCGAATGTGGAACGGATGTACACAATTTCAAACCAGCAGATGCAAACGAAAAAAAAATTAAAATAAATCTTTCAGATAATTATGTTTTCTGCCTGAGTCGTATTGATACGAACAAAGGTCACGACCTGCTTTTGGAAGCTTTCAATTTAGTAAAGGATGGAATTGCTGATATTTCTTTGTATATTGGAGGAGGTTCACCCAAACCACAAAAGCGTGAAAAAGAGATTTTTGCTCAAATGAGAAAAATTATTTCCGCTCATAAGATGGATGACAGAGTACAGATTCTCGGTTACATTCCAGATGAACTTCTTGTTCCCTATTACCAGCAAGCGAGACTTTTCGTGCTTCCATCATTGTTTGAACCTTTTGGCATGACTACCACAGAAGCAATGGCGTGCGCAACTCCAGTCGTAGCTTCAAAATTCGGTGGCATTAGAAATGTAATTGAGTCTGGTAAAAATGGTATTTTGATAAATCCTGAAAATCCAAAGGAATTCGCTTCTGCTATGATTGACCTTCTTAAAAATCCAGAAAATGCTAAGAAGATCGGATTGGCAGGTGCTAATTTGGTAAAGACAAAATATTGCTGGGAAGCAATTGCTGAAAGACACTTAAAGTTTTATCATAATAATATGATATGAAGAAAGTCTTTTCAATTTCTAAATCCGAATTACTAATTTCTAATAAAATGACAAAATCAAAATGCATAAAACTTGATGCTATAAATCATTGGTTATATTAGCATATATAAAATGTGAGGAATAAATTTCTTGATTACAAATAAGTGGAGATTTGGTGATTGGGTGATTTGGTGATTGAGATTTATTATTTATTTGTAATTTGTTATTTGTAATTTGAAATTTGGAATTTATTTTTTAATGGAATTCGTGATACATCTGCCTTTGCCAGTGATGCTGCAATTGTAGTGAAAAACAGCATCGCAAAAATCAAGAATAATAAGATATCTGACAATTCATGTTGGAAATGACACATTCCGGTTTGACATTTAAAAATCAAAACTTACCAACAAGTTGTCGTGAAATTTTTAAGGCCGATTGTCTCTTCTCATTCCCAAATTGCATTTGGGAGTGCAATTGTCTGATAAGTTTTTCTTTGATTTTTATGTGATGAAGCATATCCGAAATAAAATTTCTTTTCCAATTGTGTTCCTCCCGAAAGCTTTCGGGAGAATTTGGGAACAAGTACGCATTATCCCAATTGAAGATTGATCTTTTTTCAAAACTTGTTTTTGAAGAAAAAATAGGCACTTAATTCTAAAATCCTTACATTTTTTGGCAAAAAAAATTAATCCATCTTTGTGAAGCCTTTATTAATGAGTTTTCACGCAGTTAAAATTTTTGCCCAACTTTTTAATTATTATTTTCGGTGTTCTTTCGGTGTTTTCGGTGTTTATTTTTTTTGGTTTAGCCGAGTTAGGAATGACAATGAAAGACCAGTACATCGCAATCGGATTCTAAACTATCCACCCTGAAAGAGTCAAAGCAAGAGAATATTGAAAGAAACTTTTTCAGGGTTATATAAAGCAAAAATCAAACCTGTCTTGACAACAAAATCTCATAAAAGATTTTAGTTTTGAGATTAATTTTAAAAGGATTTAAAATTGAGAAAACAACCGATAGGAATATTTGATTCAGGAGTTGGAGGCTTAACTGTTTTTAAGGAAATACGCAAGCAATTTCCTTTTGAGGATATTGTCTATTTTGGCGATACAGCGAGAGTTCCTTATGGACCAAAATCCAGAAATACAGTAATTGAATATTCCATTCAGAACGCCAGGTTTTTATTGCAATGTGGAGCAAAAATAATAGTTGTTGCCTGCAATACATCTTCATCAGTTGCTTTGGAAACACTCAAAAAAGTTTTGTCAATTCCTGTAATAGGAGTAATCGAACCGGGTGCAATTTCAGCATTGAAATCTTCTATAAATGGTAGAATCGGAATCATCGGAACAGAAGGAACTATCAGGAGTAAAGCCTATTCGCAAGCAATTCTTAAACTGAATAATGATTATGAAGTTTTTGGTAAAGCTTGTCCTCTTTTTGTTTCTTTCGTGGAAGAAGGAATGGAAAATCATGAAATCACAAAAATAATTTCCAGCGAATATCTCATCCCTCTTCTTAAGAAAAATATTGATACGCTCGTTCTCGGCTGCACTCATTATCCCATTCTAAAAAATATCATTCAACAAACTGTGGGAATAGAAGTTACATTAGTTGATAGTGCCCAGGCAGTTACAAATGAATTGGAAAAAATTCTTTCTCCTAAAACATCAGAAACAGGTTGTGATAAATTTTATGTGAGTGATAATGAGGATAAATTCAGGAAAATTGCTTCCAGGATTCTAGAGAAAGAAATCGAATCTTTGATCAATGTGAAGCTCGGAGAAAGTTGGTATCTTGCCTGATGGACGACTTTCCAGAAATAGCCGATAAAATCGTTAATGACCTTCTTAAAATCAAACCTGGCAATGTTGTCTCCATTTCAGGTGAGATTCATAATGCAAATATAACTGAAGAACCTCTTTTAGAAATTCCTTTTATCGAAGAATTAGCATTAGAAATCCGTAAAAAAAAAGCCTTCCCTGTACTGGAAATTTCCACTGAAAATCTTAAGAAACGTTTTTTTGCGGAAATGCCATCTGATATTTTTTCGCTCCAACCGGTTTATTACAAAAAATGGATCGATTCTATTGATGTTTTTATTTATGTAGGGTGGAAAAATGTTTTTAATGAATTCCAGAAAACAAGTAATGAAAAATTGAAAGAATCCTTAAAAGGAATCTGGGAAAAAATCTTTCAACAAAAGAAGAAACTCTTATTTCTGAATTTTCCGTCATTCGAACTTGCGGAATTCTTGAAAACAGATTTTGATGATTTAATGAAATTCTACTCAAAATCAGTTGATTGTAATTATTCTCAAATTCAAAAAGGGAAAGACGAATTAAAAACTAAATTTTCAACTTATTCAAATTACACAATTCATTCCAAAAACGAAGAACTGAATTTTAAAACCAAAATAGTTTTACCGGATTTACTAAAAAATCAAGATTATTCTCATATTTCGATTTTACCTTTTGGAAGCCAGGACATCCCTCTGGAAAGAAAAAAGATAAATGGCACTTTCATTGCCGAAAAAGCATATTA
>JAUWNO010000001.1 GCA_030612605.1 Armatimonadota bacterium | reverse complement strand
GAAATAAAAAATGGAATGCTTATAAAAATTACTAAAGATGGGAAACAAACGCATTTTTCTGAATTTGATATTGAATATAAGGATAACGAATATTTGGCTCATGAAAAGAATCAGTATGCAGAACGCCGGATAATTTATCAGCATCTTAAAAAAAATAAACTTGAAAAAATTAATGAGATTTTTAAAAAGTCATTCTTAAAAATAAACGAAGGAATTTGTAAAATTTGTAGAATTTAGCTGGTTAGCCGTTAGCTTGTTAGCCTTTAGCTGGTTAGCCATTAGCTTGTTAGCCAGTTAGCTCTTAGAAGAATATAATGAGAGAATTACAGAAAATAAAAGTTTTGGAAAAAGCGAATAAATTTGTTTTAGAGATTTATCAAGTTACTAAAGATTTTCCAAAAGAAGAATTGTGGGGGATTACAAACCAGATTAGAAGAGCTTCAGTATCCATCCCCAATAATATTGCTAAAATGCTAAATGCTGAAATGCTAAAATGCTAAATGCTAAGTGCTAAAATGCTAAAATGCTGAAATGCTGAAATGCTAAAATGCTGAAATGCTAAAATGCTTTAAACAGGAAAGGTTATGATTTCAAAAATATTAATTGTAGATGATGAAAAATCCGTAACAGAATTTCTTAAGATGGAATTGGAAGAGAGTTACAAAGATATTGAAGTCATCTGTAGCAGTGGCGGTTATGAAGCTTTAAGCATTATCATGGAAGGAGGAATCGATCTTCTGCTCACAGATATTGCTATGCCGGATATGGATGGATATGAACTCTATTCGCGTACAAAAGAATACGACGAAAACCTGCCTATAATCATGATGACAGGTTTCGGTTATGACCCGGAACACATTGTTGTGAAATCCAAAAAAGATGGTTTGCAGGATGTTGTTTTCAAACCTTTCGACATCAATAAACTAAACGAGCTGATTAAAAAAAGACTCGCTGGAGAATAGCACGAATCCCTCTAAACTTTTAATTAACAGTCTTATATTAATTTTCCTTTTTTCTATCAATTTGTTTCCGAGTACTATAAAATATGAAAAAATTACTTATGAAAATATTCTTCTTTTTGCTGATAATAAAGACCTGCAAGTAGCACAAAATATTGCTTCAATATTTGATGATGATATTCAGGATTTTCAGAAAAAAGCAGGTGCATATTTAGATATTCCTGTGGTGGTCGTAATCGCTCCAGATGAAAAAGAATATCTAAAATGGATCGATAAAAGCTCGAAAATAATGGAATTCAGTTTGGCATTTTACAACAATCGTAATAAAACTATCTACATAAAAAATCCTAAAAATCTAAAAAGCCTGACAGCGCTTCGCAGAATTCTGTTGCACGAATATATTCATCATTTTGTGAATCATTTCTGGAAGAATCCGCCACTCTGGTTTAATGAGGGAATGGCTGTTTATTTTTCCAATGATTTGGGAATAGATAGAGAATTCAATTTCATAAAGAATTATATTTTAGGAAATACACGCACCTTAGAGAGAATGAAATATAATTATCCCAAAAACCGGATTGAATGGGAAAGTTTTTATGCTAAATCCGGCTTGGCAGTAAAATATCTTTACAATCACAGAAGAAAGGAATTTTATAGGTTATGGGAAAATTCTTTTCCAAACAGGAATTTCGATTCTGCATTCCTGAAAAGTTTTTACTTTACGCCAAAAGACTTCTCTGCCTTTTTTGAGGAGTATTCCAAAACCCATTTTAGAGCAGAAATATTATTGGCTTCAACCGGAATTATCTGGGGTGTTTTGCCTTTGATTCTGATCATTGGAGTTATCCGAAAGAAAATCAGGAACAGGATAATAGAAAGAAGATGGGAACGAGAAATTGCCGTAAAAGAGGAAACAGATGAAGGAATTTGACAGGTTAGTTGAAATCATCGAAAAACTTCGTGATCCTGAAAAGGGCTGTCCCTGGGATATTAAACAGACTCATGAGTCTTTGATTCCCAATTTCATTGAAGAACTCTATGAATCCATCGAAGCAATTGAAAACAAAAATTATGAACATCTCGCTGAAGAACTTGGCGATATTTTGCTTCATATCATCATGCAGGCGCAAATAGCAAAAGAGAATGACAGGTTTGAGCTGGAAGATATTCTTAAAAAAATAAACGAGAAACTTATTCGTCGTCATCCTCATGTTTTTGCCGACGGGCATGCCACGGATGCCTACGGCGTTAAAATGAATTGGGAAAGGATAAAATTTGAAGAGAAAAAACACTCACGCACATCAGCGATTGACGGAATTCCCAGAACAATGCCGGCATTGATAATAGCCCAAAGAATGCAGGAGAAAGCTGCTTCTGTTGGATTTGATTGGCCCAACGTGATGCCTGCAATCGAGAAACTCAAAGAAGAAATTTCTGAATTTGAAGAAGCTTTGAAAAATGATGACATAGAAAATATGCAAGATGAACTCGGAGATATGCTTTTCTCGATTGTGAATATTTCTCGCAAATTGGGATTTGATAGCGAATCTGCCCTTAAAAGAACTATAAAAAAATTTGAAACACGTTTTAGAAAAATCGAAGAGCACTTCAGAAAAAACGGAAAAAATATGCTTGAAAGCAGTTTGGAGAAATTAGATGAAATCTGGGATATTGCAAAAAAAAACGAGTAGAAAAAATAGATTTCTAAAAATTTATTTTGTGGTTGGAAGCTTACTTATCTTGATGTTTTTCATCATTTACACAAATATACTTCTCACCAATATTCGCAAAGATGTTCAGGTGGTTCCGGACCTTTATTCAAAATTCCTGAGTTTACCGGCAAGTGTGAACCTGGAACGTTTTCTATTCCAATATTTTATGGAAGAAATCATTCCCAGAATCGATTACCCGATTATTCTCGTTGATAGTCTGAAAATTCCTTTTTCGTGGGAAAATATAGATATTGAAAAGAAAAGATTTTCAGAATTAGATTCGAAACAGCAAAAGGTTCTTCTGAAAATGGTCAGGAAGATGGAATCACAAAAAAATGTAATTCCGCTGAAATTCAATGTGGAAGACGAAAAAGTTCACAGCTTTGTTTATTTTGGTGATTCCAAAACATTAATAGAATTAAAATTGATGCCTTATATCGGGACTGGACTTTTTTTAATTTTTTTATTGTTGGGAATTTATGGAGTGATAATTCTTAAGAAAAATGAACGTGATATCATCTGGGTAGGTTTGGCAAAAGAAACAGCACATCAGTTCGGAACTCCTTTATCTTCTTTGGGAGGATGGCTGAATATTCTTTCTTTGAAATTACAGGAAAAGAAAGATGATCCGAAAATGCAGGAAATACTGCGATGTATGAATGCAGACATTGACAGGCTTAATAAAATTGCTTCCAGGTTTGGGAAAGTCGGTTCAATATTGATTCATCAGAAAACGAATCTGCATGATACAATCTTGGAAACTGTAGAACTTTTTAAAAGAAGATTGCCAAGTATTTCTAAAAAAATAACTATTAAGTTTGAGAGTGAGATTGAAAATAAAGAAATCAAAATCGATCCGGACCTGATAAAGTGGACTTTGGAGAATATCATAAAAAACAGTATTGACGCGATGCAAAATAGAAAAGGGCAAATCACTATTAAAGCCTTTAGTAAAAAAGATAAAATCTATATCCAAATCAGCGATGAAGGTATTGGAATGTCAAAATCTATGTATAAAAATATTTTCAATCCCGGCATCACAACCAAGCAGCGCGGCTGGGGATTGGGGCTTAGTTTAGCAAAAAGAATCATCGAAGAATACCACCATGGCAAGATTCGCGTTCTGGAAAGCTCTATCAAGGGCTCAATTTTTGAGATAATACTTCCTGAAAAATCACAACATATCCAGAGAAACATAACCCCGATAGATGATGAATCAATTGGAAAATTAGGTATTTTATGCTTTCTTTTCCCAATTATTGGTTTAATTCTATACATTGTTTGGAATGATATTAAACCTACAAAATCTAAAGGTGCTGGAAAAGCAGCTATTTGGGGTTTTGTAACAGGAGTATCTTTATATTTATTATTTTTTATTATATAAAGCATCAAAAAAAATATCATCCCTGCAGGATTTGTGCTTTGTATAGTTCTACTTAAGACTCAACTTTTAAAATAATTTTATCGGAGGAATAAGATGTATATCCTTTCACGTGAAGAGATGTATTTTTTAGATAAATATACAATTGAAAAAATCGGTATTCCCGGCAAAAAATTAATGGAAAAAGCAGGCAAAGGATGTAGTGAATTCCTACATGATGAAATTTTGAAACCGGAAAGCAAAATAGCTGTTTTTTGCGGTAGCGGCAATAACGGGGGAGATGGTTTTGTTATTGCTCGTTATCTAAAAAATTGGAAATATCATCCAAAAGTTTTCTTGCTTGGAAACACCGACAAAATGAGTCCTGAAACTTTCGAAAATTACAAATCTTGTGAAGAACTTCAAATTGAAATTGTAAGTGTTGAGAATACTGAAGAACTGAATAATCTTTCGGAGTTTGATTTAATTGTAGATGCCATTTTCGGTATTGGTTTACAGGGAGCTGTGCGAGGATGGAGAGCAGACATAATTGATAAGATAAATAACTCCGGCAAGCTAGTTGTTGCCATTGATATTGCCAGTGGAGTCGATGCGAATACCGGACAAGCAGAAGTTGCTGTAAATGCAGATTACACACTGACAATGGCTGCTTTTAAATATGGACATTTTATAGAAAAAGGCAGAGAAAAAAGCGGAATCGTAAGAGTAATTGATATTGGAATTCCAAACGAAGTCTATAAAAAGTTTCCTCCTAAAGCAAAACTTATTACCGACCAGAATGTGAAATATCCAAAACGGTTTCCTCTTTCCCATAAAGGACAATATGGAAGGGTAGGAATTATTGCCGGCTCTCCCGGTTTTTCTGGAGCAGCAATTATGGCATGCAGAGCAGCATTGCGTTCCGGAGCAGGATTAATAACACTCTTTCATCCAAAAGAGATGAGCCTGATTTTTGAAACCCAACTTCTGGAAGTTATGACCTATTCAATTCCCGAGCTCCCCTTTGTAAGGGGAGATGTTTCTGGAAAACCAGAAACAGAGGGGTTAGATGATTTTTCTAAAAAACTTTCCTCAATGGATGCTCTTCTGATTGGACCTGGAATGGGCACGACTCCCAAAGCAAAAGAGCTGATAAATTTTGTTTTGCAGAATTGGGAAAAACCTGCAATTCTGGATGCTGATGCTTTGAACATATTATCTGAAAATGAAGATATTTTAAAACTAATTATCAATAAACCGTTTATTTTCACACCTCATATTGGAGAATTTGCCAGGCTTTCCCATAAATCGATTCCAGAAATTTTAGCTGATCCTCTCAAAGCATTAGAAGAATTTACCCAAAGATATAAATGTTGTGTTTTACTGAAAAGCGCCACCACGATTTTTACTGATGGAAAAGAATTTATTTTTGATATTTCTGGAAATGATGGGCTTTCCACAGGCGGAAGCGGAGATGTTCTTGCCGGCATTATAGTTTCTTTTTTAGGACAGAAATTGTCTCTTAGAGATGCTGCAATATCTGCTTCTTTTCTGATGGGAAAAACAGCAGAGAAACTGGCACAAACCAGGAAGCCGGCATCGATCATTCCTTCAGATATTATTGAAGAGATATTTAAACATTGACAGAAAAAATGAATTTCTTAAGAGAAAAAGGGATAAAAAAATAAGAAAAAACAGAACAATAAACCGGAGAAAGATCAATGACGATTAAAGAACATATTGGATATTGGCTGAAAAGTGCTAATCGTGATTTGGAAATTGCAGAAAGCTTATTTGATTCAGGCAAATATGCTTGGTGTTTATTTATTGGTCATCTGGTATTGGAAAAAGTACTTAAGGCAATATATGTTCAAAACAGCAATAATAGAATTCCACCGAAAATTCATAACCTTGTAAAATTAGCAGAAATAGGCAGGTTACAATTAACGCAGGAAGATAAGATATTCCTTGATGAAGTAAATGATTTTAATTTGGAAGTACGTTATCCTGATTATAAACAGGATTTCTACGAATTGTGTACAGAAGAATATACGAAGAAGTTTTTTAATAAGATAAAGGAGTTTCATCAATGGCTGGTTTACCGGATAGAGTTAGAAAAATAATCGATAACTACATAACTGCGCTAAATAAAGAAAATTTCCAAATACAAAGTGTTTTTCTTTTTGGGAGCTATGCAAATGGAACAAACAGTAAATGGAGCGATATCGATTTAGCAATTGTTTCCAATGTTTTTGAAGGGATTAGAATTAAAGACCGAAGCAAGATTAGAAGAATTACGCTTGGTATAAGCAGTGATATTGAGGTTTTACCGTTTAATCCAAAAGATTTTACAAAAGAAAATCCTCTTGCCAAAGAAATATTTGAAACAGGTATTAAAATACTCTAGTAAGTTGTTGCCTGTAAATTAATGAAGATTTTTTCGCACAATCCTCCAAAGTTTAGTAAATTGAGGATTTTTTAGTTATTAACAAGGTATTTATGGTCTCCTCAGCGTTCAACGAGACACAAAATTTACACTATTTAGGATTTCAGAGAAATTATTTATTGGCACTAATGGGCGTCAGTTCTTTTTGTTATTGTATCTTATGCGGTCAATAAAGACGAAATATTAAATTTTCGTCTGAAGGAAATGATATGAAAAGAATTATTTATTTTCTTTTTATGTTTAGTATTTTTTCATTCTTATTATCTCAAAATATCGTAATAAATGAAGTATTATACGATCCAACAGGAGCAGATACAGGTTATGAATGGATTGAGCTTTATAATGCAGGAGAACAAGCGGTAAATCTGGAAAACTGGATAATCCAGAAAGCAGGAACAAGCTTTGACGATGTTTTTACTTTCCCAGAGATAATAATTGAACCGGACAGCTTCATTTTAATTGGTGAAGAATTTGTTCCAAATACAGATATAACAACAACCTTAGTTTTTCAAAATGGTGGAACTGCAACCGATGGGATCAGGATAGTATCTGCTGATGCAATTTATACTGATACAGTTTTATATGACTCGCCAAATTCAAATAATCTTCCTGATGATATTTCTTCTCCGGGTCAATATTTTGCTCCTGACGTAAGTAGCGGAAATACTCTCGCTCGAAAACATGATGGAGAGGATTCTGATAATTGCGAGATTGATTTTTTTGAATGTGAAAATCCAACTCCCGGAGAACCGAATATATATCCGATAGATCTGGCAATTTATGAGCTGAATATTACTGAAATAGAGGGCATCTTATGGTTGGAAACAGAGGTTTTCAATTTATCCACAGAAATTGTGGATAACTCAACAGCAAGCTTGGAAATCACCATTAATAATAGTGTTTTCAACGTTTATGATTTACCAGAGATTCTGCCTGAAAGTTATATTGCTTTTTCCTGTGAGCTTGGTTCATTCTCTGCAGGTTATTATAATGTCGAAATAACAGTTAACTATCTTTTTGATAACAACTTAGAGAACAACTCGGCATCAAGTTCAATTTTAATTGGAAGTTCTCCTCTGGTTTTGAATGAAGTAATGTTTAAGCCTGCTGTGAGCAATCAGGAATGGATTGAAATTTTCAATCGTTCTGCAAGTGGATATCTTGTGGATAACTTCGCAATAATCGATGCATCGGGCGGTCAAATCAGCTTTTCCGGCTCTATTGATTCTCAAGATTTTATGGTTGTGTGCCAAGACCCAAATTTACTCTTGGAAATCTATCCTGAAACAAATCCTGATAAAATAGTAGAAGCGGAAAGTTGGACTGCTTTGAATAATACAGAAGAAAGTCTCAAATTGGTAGATCAGTACGAAACAAAATTCGATTCTACATCTTATGAAGGAAACAATTGCCCAACGAATTTTTCTATCGAAAGAGTCAATCCGTTCAGCGATGAAAATATTGTTTGGGATGTTTGCCAGGATAGCATGGGTGCAACTCCAACTTTTCAGAACAGTGTGTTACCTGCAGAAAAAGATTTAGAGCTTGTTGCTGATAGCTTCGAAGTTCAGCAAAACCAGATCGAACATTCTGTTATTATTAAAAATATTGGTCTGGAAAATATTACAGATGCAGTTTTTATTTGCTCGACCATTTTAGATGACGATATTTCTGAAACTGAAATTTATCAGCAGGAAATTGCAATTTTAGATTCGCTTCTTTTTATATTCTTAACAGATATTACTCCAATAGGTTACACAACATTTAAATATGAAATAATTTCAATTGAAGATTTGAATGAATACAATAATATTGATTTTAGCTTTTATAATAATAATGCTCTTCCTTTTGTAGTTAACGAAATTATGTACAATCCCAATGAAGAAGAACCGGAATGGCTGGAATTGAAAATAAACGATTTTATATTTGCATTGGAGGAGTTTTTTCTTATTGTAGATGAAGATACTATTTCTATTCCATTTTCAGAGAATGAGTATATTTTGATAACAAATTCCAACGAAGATATTCAGTTTTTACAATCAAATTACGATTTGGAAGATATTCCTATTTTTACCGGACTTGGTTCTCTTTCCAATAATGGAGAACAAATTTCTATCATTGATGAATGCGATAACCAGATTGAAAGTTTCTTCTATATTTCGGATTGGAATGATGATTTGAAAGGAGTTTCCATCGAGAGGGTAAATCCCGGAATAATTGCGAATCCAGAGAACTGGGGACCTGCGGTTAATGTGTGTACTCCGGGAACTCAAAACAGTATTTTTGTTCAAGTCTTACCATCTAATGTGAAGCTTTCTGTGAATCCCAATCCATTCTCACCATATCAGAGTGAAAGGACAATTTTCAGCTTTAAATTACCGGAAAAACTGAGTCGTGTTACAATCCGGATTTTTGATTTGAAAGGAAGGCTAGTAAAAAAATTAGTTGATCAAACTCTACAAGCGAGCGAAGGAGATTTGATCTGGGATGGGAGAGGAGATAACAGCAGGAATCTTTCCATCGGAGTTTACATTGTTTTGATGGAAGCAACTTCACGCGAATCTGAAAAAGTATATGCAAAGAAAACTACTGTTGTGATTGGGAAATAAATATTAAATCTTGCGAAGGTTTCGAACCTTCGGAAAGGTTGAATTTGGAGTAAAATATCCGTGATATTTTAAGCATCAACACGGTTGATGCAAATTAAAGGAGCATTTATGTACGGCAGAACAATTTCGTATGCAATTCAGGGAATCGATGCTGAGCAGATCATTGTGGAAGCAGATGTTAAAGGTGGATTGTACAAATTTAACATTGTAGGATTACCATCCAATTCTGTGAAAGAAAGCCGGGATAGAGTTTCAGCAGCAATTAAGAATTCCGGTTTCAGGTTTCCGACCCACAGATATACTGTTAATCTCGCTCCTGCAGATATTAAAAAAGATGGCGTGGCATTGGACCTTCCCACTTCATTAGCTTTAGTTTTAGCTTTGCACCAGATGAAATCAAATAAAATGGAAAGATATGCTTTTATAGGAGAACTATCTTTAGACGGCAATTTGCGACCTGTTCGTGGAGTTCTGCCGGTTGCCATAGCTTGCTGGAAAGATGAACTGGATGGTCTTATTCTTCCCTATGAGAACGCAAAAGAAGCTGCTATTATTGAAGAATTAAATGTTTTTCCCGCAACTTCGTTGAATGAAGTTGTGAACTTTCTGGAAGGAAAGATCGAGATTGAACCTGTCAAAGTAGATAAAAAGGAAATTTTTGCTCAACTGAATGAAAGTCCGGTTGATATGTATGATGTGAAAGGGCAGTTTCATGTGAAAAGAGCTTTGGAAGTAGCAGCAGCAGGCGGACATAATGTGCTTATGCTCGGTCCCCCAGGTTCTGGGAAAACAATGTTAGCCCGACGTATTCCTACAATTCTGCCGGGATTGACTTTGGAAGAATCTTTGGAGACCACCAAAATACATTCTGTTGCAGGTTTGATCGGTAGCAGAAAGGGAGTTGTAACCAGTCGTCCGTTTCGTTCTCCGCATCACACAATTAGCGATGTTGCCCTGATTGGCGGTGGAAGTTATCCCAAACCCGGAGAAGTATCTTTATCTCATAATGGAGTTCTCTTTTTGGATGAATTGCCGGAATTTAAAAAATCTGTGTTGGAAGTTCTTCGCCAGCCGCTTGAAGATGAGGTTGTAACTATTTCACGAGCTACTCAAAGCCTGGAATTTCCTGCTAAGTTTATGATGGTTGCTTCCATGAATCCTTGTCCGTGTGGATATTTCGGCAGCAATGTGGAAGGACACACTTGTTCATGTCCGATTGCCAATATTCAAAGATATCGCTCCCGGATTTCCGGTCCGCTTCTGGATAGGATCGATATTCACATGGAAGTTCCTGCTGTGAAATATGAAGAACTCAGCGGACTTCCAACCGGAGAGAAATCCGAAAGTATCAGGCAAAGAGTGAATATATCACGAGACATCCAATTGGAAAGATTTGCAGTTGAAAAAATTTACAGTAATTCCCAGATGAATCCCAAACAGATAAGAAAATATTGCCAATTGGATGATGAAAGTAAAAATGTGCTCAAAATGGCAATGGATAAGATGGGACTTTCTGCCAGGGCTTATGATAGAATTTTAAAGGTTTCCCGTACAATTGCTGATCTGGAAGAAAGTGAAAATATAACAGTAGCTCACGTCAGCGAAGCAGTTCAATATCGGAGTTTGGACAGGAAATTTTGGGAATAAATTTTAAAAATGTTACAGGAAATAATATTGACATAGAAAATGATTCGATTTTTTTGTATGTTGTTCAATAAGTTAAGTAGTTTATTAATTAAGTCATATTAGATGATTATTCCTATACTGCATAAACAAGCAGCATAATGTATATTAGCATTAACAAAGTTGAATAATAGAGGTAAAATTACAAATGGAATCTTTATCAAAAGACCTTGTTACATTATTTCAATATTTATTTCCAGGATTTGTAGCGGCTTGGATTTTTTATGGTTTAACCTCATTCCCAAAGCCGTCTCAATTTGAGAGAGTTGTGCAAGCTCTTATTTTTACAATTTTTATACAGGGGTTTGTTTATCTATTCAAAGAATTGATGTTCTTGATTGGAAACAAATTGCCTTTATTTAACTGGAATTCATATTCTAACTTAATTTGGTCTATAGCTGTTGCTATACTATTTGGAATTATTTTTTCTTATTACGCTAATAACGATAAAGTTCACACAAAACTACGAAATTGGAACATTACTAAGGAAACTTCATATCCTTCTGAATGGTTCGGAACGTTTCTAGATAAAGATAATGAGACATATATTGTCCTTCATTTGGACGGTGAGAGACGGCTTTATGGTTGGGTAAAAGAATGGCCATCGGATTCAGAAAAAGGACATTTTGTCCTCGTACAAGCCTCATGGCTTGATTCTGATGAGAAAGGCAAAGAAAAAGGAGAAATTCAACTAACAGGTTTAAATTCAATAATGGTCGATGTGAAAGAAGTTAAAATGGTTGAATTTATGAAAAAAACGTGGGAGGTAAAAAATGGGAAAGAAAGAATCAAATCCACCACCACCTAGATCTACGATAATTCGAGAAGGAGTTAACAAAGGACGGAATGTTAGTCCACCACCAGATCGTATAAAGCCGCCGCCGCCGCCGCCGCCGCCGAAGAAAAAATAATTGGACTAACCTGTTTTTTAAGTGGACAGTCAGGGACATTGTGTTAAAAATATTCAGTATTCGGACTGATTGTATTTTTTAACTCTATAAGTGGAAGCCCGAGTTGGCTTTTCGGTATTTCTACGGAAGTTCTTTCCAATATCTACATCAGCGAAGCTGTGCAATATCGTAGTCTGGACAGAAAGTTTTGGGAGTAAAAAAGAAAGAAAAAAATCCAAAATAGTTGGAGAAAAAAAACGGAGGGAAAAAATGAAAGCAGGAATTAAATTTGTTCTGTTACTTTGCATGGTGCTTATTTTGTCATGCGCCAAACAGCATCTTGTGGTGTTAACAGAGGAATTTCCACCTTTTAATTTTACAAAGGATGGAGAAATAGCTGGCTTATCAACAGAGGTTGTGAAAGCCATTTTAACCGAAGCAGGAATATCTTATGAGGTTCAGGTTCATCCCTGGAAAGAATCTTATGAAACTGCTCTGAGCACAAAAAATTGCATCTTATTTTCAACAAGCCGCAGACCGGACAGGGAAGAACTTTTCAAATGGGTGGGAACAATTGCTCCCACGAATTATTCAGTTTTTGTTCTGGCAGAAAGAGAGGATATTGAAATCTTAGCTTTAGAAGAAATGGAAAAGTACAAAATCGGGATCACTCCGGGTGATGCACGGGAAAGCTTTTTCAAATCTAAAGGTTTCGAGATTGATGAGCAGTTAATCGTGTCTGAAAACAACAAAGCCAATTTTGAAAAGCTGATGAACAAAGAGATCGATTTGTGGCCCATGCCGGATGTAACTGCAAGTTATATTGTAAAGGAAGCCGGCTTTAAACCAGAAGAAGTTATCAATGGAGTATTTATCCTGGAAGAACTCACCAAAGGCGGATATTATCTTGCCATCAATAAAAATACTTCTGATGCGGTTGTTAAGAAATTACAGGCTGCTTTAGACAAGATAAAAGAAGACGGGACTTTTGATAAGATTTTGAAAAAGCGGGGAGTTTAAGAGGAATCAGTAAAAAGCTTCGGAAGTCTTTAAAGGCTTCCGAAGTTTTAACTTATTGTCATTCCTGTGAAAGTTTGTCCTCAACTTGATTGGGGACGGGAATCCACAAAAAATTGCTCGTTACGAAAGTCCTCTTTCGTAACGCATTGTATTCCCGAACAGACCTGTTATTCAACGGGTTAAAAGTTTGGGAACAAGCTAAAAAAGCAGGAAACTATTTTCTGTTCTCTTTTCGTAGATTCCCACTTTCGTGGGAATGACAGGCAGGAAGCGGGAGAACTCAAGTTTTTTTTAGGGGAGCTTATATGAGAAATTTTAAAATTATAATAATATTTATTATCTTATTATTAACATTCACGTTAATCGCAGAAGACAATTTTCACTTTGCTATTTTAGGTGACAGAACCGGTGGAGCAGACCAGGAAGCTTTTGAATTGGTAGTGAAAGAGATGAGCAATCTTCGTCCGGATTTTGTGGTCACTGTGGGAGATTTAGTTGAAGACGGACGAATTCTGAGCGATTGGGACGTTCCTATGGAAACAATGAAAATTTTTGAATGTCCTGTTTATTACATACCGGGGAATCACGATATTTATGATGAAGCATCAGCAAAAACATTTACAGAGAAAACCGGAAATGACCCGTATTATTCATTTGATTATGGAAACACACATTTCATTATTTTAGATAATTCTACAGTTTCCAACTATGATGAAATGGATGAAATCCAGATTGAATGGTTCACAGAAGACCTGCAAATGAATAAAGATAAAACCAATATTTATGTTTTCATGCATAAACCATTTTGGGCAAATGCGGTTGCAGAGGGAAATGAAGATTTCATGCATGATTTATTTAAAGAGTATAATGTCGATGCTGTTTTCACAGGACACTGGCATCAATATGCGTACAATGAAATTGATGGAATCGAATATTATCTGGTGGGCAGTTCAGGTGGTGGAATGCCGGCAGAAAATGACGAGCTGGGAATTTTCTATCAATATCTGTGGTGCAAAGTGGAAGCAGATAAAATTCACACTTCTCTCATAAAATCCGGAAATATGTTTGCTAAAGACCTTGTTACAATTGAGGAAGAGCAACTCTCTTATAATATTCGCAAAAAATTTATTCAAACGAAAAGCAGAACTGAGGATGATTCCAAACCAGATGAATTAAATATTGAAATCAGCATTTATAATGATACTGAAAAAACCATTAATGAAAACATAGAAATTCTAATAAAAGAAAACTGGATAGTTTATGAATCTGTAATTCCTGTTTCCATCCAACCCGGAGATACTCTGAAAACGGAATTAATTATTATCAAACAAGGAAACTTTTTCCCTCTTCCTATCCTGAAATTTGTTTATCCATTCGGAAGAGAAAAGCAATTCATATATGAAAAACCATTGAATATCACCAGGATAATCCAAAGTACAGAAGTTAAGAAGATTCCAGAAATTGATGGTATGATTACTAAGAAAGAAAAGAAAGGAGCATTTGTTGTTGATGAGTTCGGAGACGAAGAAGGGGAGCTTTCCAATTTAGATAAAACGCAGGTCTTCTTTCTGCATAATGACGAATTTCTTTATATCGCAACCATTTGCACAGAGGAAAATACAGACAGCCTGAAAGCTGATTTTACAGGCAGAGATGAGGATGTTTATTATGATGATTCTATGGGATTTTTATTATCTGCTGATGGAAACGTAATTTATCAATTTTATGTTAATCCCAATGAAGCGATCTGGGATATGAGAACAGATTTGAAAGAGAATAAATATGATAAAGAGTGGAATGGGAATTTTGAGGTTCAAACCAGGATTTTCGATAATAGCTGGATGGTTGAAATTAAGATTCCTTTAAATGAAATCGGATTTAATGAAGACACAAAAGAAATGAAAATCAATTTCCGAAGATACAGACCTTATGATGAGAAAGCTGCTTTTTTTATTCCGGAGTGGAGGTATAATTCGGTTAATTCAGGAAAGCTGAGATTGGAAAATCAAAATGAGTAGTTGTATGATAAATAATTTATTAAAATTGTCACACCATAAAACGTTGTAACTATAGGTTGGTTAGACGCCATAAAATAATTGGCGTGGCATATAGATGTTAGGCACAGCAGAAAGTGAAAAAAATATCGAGTGGTGAAGTCACATTTTGATGATTTTGGGGATATGTATATAGAGGGTGTTAATAAAACGGAGGTTATTATGTTAAAAACTTTGTTAAATTCCGATTTATCGAAAAAAAAAATATCTATTTTGATTTTTGTTACTTTTGCCTTTTACCTTTTTCCTTTTTCCTTTCTGCATGCACAAGACACATTAGAAGAAATTGTTACTTGGGAAATTCCTGGAGAAGTAATCTTTAGGTGTGTCAATTTAAACAGCGATGGTAGCGATCTGAATAATGATGGCTATGATGATTTTATTCATTGGTATCCTGGTGATCCTTATAGATTCCAATTTTTTATGGGAAATGAGATTCCAGATACTACATATAATTTTGAAATAGAAGTTCCTTTTGGTAGTGATGCGATTTCTTGGGGTGGAGATCTAAATGATGATGGTTATAAAGATATTGTATATTCTGTATGTACAAATTCATTTGATCCTGGTGATGTCTATATATGCTTTGGAGGAGAAGAAATTGATCTTGACCCTGAAATTATTCTGCAAGGTGAAGACTATATTCCAGATCCTACAGGTCTAAACTATAAAGGTTTTAACGGTGGCTATGATTTTAACGGAGATGGATTTGATGATTTGTTAACTTGGGGAGAAGGACCATCCTACAACTGGAATGGTTTGGTTCAGATTTTTCTGGGTGGTGAAGAACTTAGCACGACTCCTGATTTCCAGATACAAGGAAATGTTTTGGATGAATTTGGTAGATTTAGAGCAGTTGGTGATATTAACGGAGATGGATTTGACGATTTAATTGTAAGTAGAGATGAAACAATGAGTGATCCTGTCTTTTTAGAGGTTTATCTCGGAGGAATTGAGATTGATACTATACCGGATTTTGTCTCAGATGAAACTTTTATTTTAGGAGGAACACATAAAATTGGTTATGCCAAAGGAGATATTAATAATGATGGCTTTGAAGATGTTATTATATCACCTGTAGGAATTTTTTTAGGAAATCAGAATTGTATTTTAAATCTAGATTATACATTATCAGGTTATTTAGAATACACAAATATTAATAATGATGAGTATGAAGACATTTTATATTATAATTCGGGAACAGGTATTATTAATATACTTTATGGTTCAGATAGTTTTGACACAAATCCTGATATAATACATAATGCAAACAAATACTTCTGCAATATTGGTGACTTCAATAATGATGGTGAAGACGAAATTTTGCTAAACGATGGTGATCATCCAACTATAGTAAATTCTGCTACTCTTTATGGTCTTTCCGGAGGTAGTTCAACAAATGAAGAAATTAGTTTAGTAAAATACATTCTTACAAATCACCCAAATCCTTTCAAACCGTCAGGAGCCGGTCGCAGTTCAGGAACAACAATCAGTTACGATTTATCTGTTACTATCGCAAATCCTGTTATTGAGATATTCAATATCAAGGGAGAAAAGATCAGAACCTTTAACTGTCAAAATCAAATGCCCATTATTTGGGACGGAACCGATAACTTTCAAAATCAGGTATCATCAGGTATTTATTTGTATCGAATAAAAACTGATGAAGGTGTGTTACTATCGAAAAAAATGTTATTATTGAAATGATTCTGTGCCTAACAAACAGCTCGTGCAGCCAAGCAAGAAGAAAAGCAGGAAGAGCACCGCACACGCCAAACATTATAAAATCCATTTTTTGTAGATTCCCGTCCCCAATCAAGTTGAGGACAAGCTTTCACGAGAATGATAGAGTAGAAGCTTGTGCTCACTAAGCAAGACTTGAGTTAAAAACGCCGCAGGTGGAATTGACTTAAGAATTGCGGATTACGTTTTCATTCTTAACTCAATTACTAACGGAATAAGTCATGTCTGAGAATAAGAATTGCTGATTACTTTTTCATTCTTAACTCAATTCCTCAGCAAGCTGAGTTATTAAGTCAAGTCTGAAAAAGGTGGATTATTTATAGATGAGGTTTTCAAAATTTAATAATCTTCTTCTTTGCATCGTGAGGTAAAAATAAAACACCTTTTTTGTCTTTGAGTTCCTGCAAAACTTTCTTTTTAATAGCAACGGTTTCTCTTCTGCAAACATCATAAGATGTGGTTACAATCAGGTGTTGATGCGCATCCAGTGGAATAATATCTCCCGCATAATATGCCAGGTTATCTTCACTTTCGATTTTCACAATCTGCATTCCCTCAGTATGACCCCCAACTAAAATCAATTCAATTTCCGGAGTTAAAAAAAAGTCACCATCCAGAAGTTTATAATTTCCAGTCTGTTCAAGCAGTTCGAGGTCAGCAGAAAAATTGTATGAAGCTTTGTTAAGCTCATCAGGATCTTTGGCAATATCCCAATCTTTTCTCTGAATAAGATGAACAGCATTGGGAAAGGTCAGTTCTTTTTTCTCATTAAAAATAGAGGTTACTCCACCAGCATGATCAAAATGGAGATGTGTGAGAATCACGAAATTTATATTTTGCCGCGAGATTCCAAGTTTAGAGAGATTTTCCAGCAGTTTGAAATCAGAAGGATGATAAATTTTTCTTAATTTATTTGTGAGTTTATTTCCAATGCCTGTATCAATGAGAATATTCTTCCCATCAAATTGGAGCAAAAGAGAGTTTAATTCTAATTTAATTCGGTTTTTTTCATCTACATCTAAGAATTTCTTCCACAAAGTTCTGGGAAGAACTCCCATAGCAGCACCAGCATCTGCCCAATAATTTCCAGCAGAAACGACAGCACAAAGAATTTTTCCGATTTGGATTTGCTGCATCTATTTAGCCACCTAATCCATTAACCCAGAACCCAGAACCTTTCAACCTGCAAAAGATTTTTTAGCAACTAACAAACACTAACAACAACGAACTTTTTATTTTTTGTTGGATTTTGTTTGTTTTGCCTGCCGTGGCGTAGAGTAACGAAGACTGGTTCGTTGCTGATTTTTTTGTTCCGGTTTATCCAGGTTAGGTTTATTTTCGGAAGCAGGAAAGATTACAACTCGCTTGAATTCGCCTTCACCAATTGTCATGGTGCGCACTTTTTTATCACGTTCTATAAACTGATGAACAATCCTTCTATTAGCAGCATGAAGTGGTTCCAGGGTAATGCTTTTCCCTCTTTTTTTCACCTTTTCTGCTGCGTTTTTCACTTTTCCCAGAAGAGCGATTTTTCGCCTTTCCCGGTATTTATCTACATCCACTTTCACACGAAGTTGTTTCTTCTCCTGTTTACTTATCATCTGGTTCAAAAGATGCTGAATGCTATCAAGAAGTTTTGCTTCCTTTCCAATAATAAAACCGGCATTATCTACTCCGGTTATATCAACGAAATATGCTTTATCTTTATAGGTTATATCAATATTGGAAGAAGAAACATTCATCATGCTCAAAAGTGTTTCAGTATAATTCCTTAATTGTTCCTGCACATCAGGAACGAGAAAGCGTATTTTTGTTGGAGTGGAGCCAAACAAATGCAGAAATCCCGGAGAGCCTTTTTTAATAACTTCAAATTTGAAATTATCCAGGTCCATTTTATATTCCTGCATAAAGTTGGCAATTATCTCCGAAGTAGATTTACCTTCTTTTTCTATAATTTTCATTAGAGTACCTTATTTGAATTTTTTCTTAATAATTCGTTGTTGGAAAATGGACATAATATTGAAAACAGTCCAGTAGAGAACCAATCCTGAGGGGAAAGATTTAAAGAGGAAGAACATCATTATGGGCATGAAATACATCATCATTTTCTGGCTTTGCATTTGAGCTTTCTGTTTATCATCCATTTCATCCAGAGCTTGTCTGGAAGGAGTCATCAGTTTTTGTTGGATGAACATGAAAACAGCCATAACAATTGGCAGAATAATGTACGGATCAGGTTCAGAAAGGTCTGGAAGCCAGAGGAAAGGGGTTTGTCTGAGTTCGATGGAATATCGCAGAATGGGATAAAGAGCAAAGAAAACAGGCATCTGCAACAGCATTGGCAAACATCCACCCAAAGGGCTTGCACCGTGTTCCTTATAAAGTTTTTTCAATTCAGCTTGCATCGTTTTTGGATCTGATTTGTATTTTGTTTGGACTTCTCTCATCAAAGGTTGGATTTTCTGCATCTTAGTGCTGGATTCAAAACTTTTGTGAGTTAATGGGTAAAGAATGATTTTTAAAACTAAGGAAAAAAGGATAATATTGATTCCATAATTTGGAATGATTTTATCTAATATTTGCAAGAACCAGACGAAAATATCACTAATTGGCTTTAGCAATCCCTGTCCTTCCTGAACTTTGGTGAAACCATTTTTCCAAACAGTTAAATATTTATTTATCAAAGGTCCCAGATAGAGCTTGTATTGATGTGAGAAATTAAAACGGTTTACATCTACAGACAGCTTTATGGCAGGACTTTCATTGTTCTGAAATGCAAGCAACTTATTCAAATCGATCAACTCATTGGGAATGATTCCCATCACAAAATATTTGGAGCGGATTGCTGCCCAATCGATTTTCCCTGAAATCTCTTTTTTCTCTTTGAGTTTGGATAAAGTGTATTTCACAATAGAGTTATCCATCTGGCTTACGACTTTATAATCACGCTTTTTCATTTTCAGATATTCTTCAGTATCTGCAATTCCGCTATCCAATGAAACTGTATAGTTTGCAAGTTCTTCCGTACTTTCCACATTAATTTCAAAATCAAGCTGGTAATTTTCTAAGAGAGTATATTTTTTATCAATTTTTCCTTTTTCTGTTTGGATGGAAAAGCTGACTGAATTTTCGAATTTTTCATATTGAAAAACAGTATTTGCAAGATTTTGAGAAATTCCACTTTTAGATTGAAGAGAAATATTCAGGGCAGTTTGATCTTCAGGAATCAGGTTAACAAGAGTTGTTTTATCGGAAAGAAAATAATCTTTCAATTCAATTTTTAAGATTACTCCACCCCTGTTACTGAAAACGATTTTCATCAACTCGTCTTCCAAAATTATTTCATTATTGATCTCAATATCAGAAATAATTTCAGTTGCCGGCACATCCGAAAATTCCGGCTTTGTTTGAATTGGTTCCGTACTTTTTTCAGGAATTGTTTCTGTGGTTTGTTCCGCAGGTTTTGTAACAGATGGAGGCTGAACCGGTATTTGCTGCTTGTTTTTCCAGAATAGTTCGCTACTGATCCAGAAAACAGCCAGGATTAATAATAAGGCTAAAATGGTCTTTTTTTCCATTAATTATTTCTCCAAATTTATTTTGACGCTGAGTTTTTTATCCACGAATTACACAAATTATTTTTTTAGTCTTTATTTTTTTGCCACAGACTTTCACTGACTTTTTCCTTCATCCTTTATCATTCCTTGTTGGATATTGGATATTCATTTTTCCTTGTTTTTTCCTGTTAATCCTGTCTAATATTTTTCATTTGCGTCTAACTATTTCTTAAGGAAGCGGATCGTGTCCACCAGCATGAAAAGGATGACATTTTAAAATTCTGAAGATTGATAATTTCAGGGCTTTAAAAAACGAATATTTTTTAAATGCCTGAAATGAATATTGGCTGCAACTGGGTGTGAAACGACAAGTTTCCGGCAAGATAGGAGATATTAATTTCCGATAGAGCCAAATTATCCCTAAAAAAATAGTATTAAATATTTTCATCAATGATTTATCAGACTAAACAATCTTGTTAATTCTTCCTTAAATTCCAACCAGGTAGCATTTCCAGCTTTCTCTTTTGCGATTATTACCACTTTCAGGTTTGAAGGCAATGAATCTTTATTCTCTCGCACAAAAGATTTTATACGTCTTTTAACTTTATTGCGGATAACTGCATTTCCGATTTTTTTGCCGGCAATGATTCCCACTTCGAGCACATTATTCGCTGAATTTTCCTGATATAAGAAAATAAAAAGGTTACATTCATTTTTTTTGTTATCTATGAAAATGCTTTGATAATCTTTATTGGAAGTAATAAATTTCATTTAGCTAACAGTAAGACGTGTTCTCCCCTTAGCTCTTCTTCTAGCTAAGACTTTCCTGCCGGATTTAGTAAGCATTCTAAGGCGGAACCCGTGCTTATTCCGTCTTTTTCTATTATGAGGTTGATACGTTCTTTTCATCAAATTCTCCTTCTATACAAAACCATCTATCTATTTCATAACTCTTTATATTAAACCATGTTACATGGCTGAAACAAGTTGAAATTTCCATTTCTAATGTCAAGAACTATTTGCTGTAAATTTAATGGCATAAAGTTTTTATTAGCTTTTTCTTCTTAAATAGAATCTATTATTCTGCAAATATTCGCCGATCTCTTTTAGTGAAGTAAATGATAGCATTGAGCACGCTGGTAAGAAATACAATGTAGATTAAAGCATTTACCAGTGTTAAAGATTTGTGTGAAATATAAGCAGCAAGAGGTGAGAAAGGTATAAAAAATACTGGTGCAAATCCTGGTCTGTGTATCAGAAAAGCAATTATCGCTGCTGGAATGATACAAATCAACAGCTCTAAAGGAATGTAATAAATCAATATTCCTACAACCGTACTTGCTCCTTTCCCTCCATAAAAATTGTAATAAATGGGAAAACAATGACCGATTATTCCAAAAGAAGCGGCAACGATTGAATGAACAAGATTTAAACCCCAAAGTTGAGCAACCAGAACAATAATTAATGTTTTTATTATATCCAGCAGGCAAACAATTATTCCCATTAAAGAACCTACACTTACAAAAACGTTAAGAGCTCCTGCATTTTTTACTTTCACATCTCTAATGTCTTTACCTGTTGTTTTTTTGGTTATGATGTAACTAAATGAAATTGAACCAATAAAATATGCAGCAATTGCCAGGATAACGGTCTTAACAATTTCCATGTCATCTTTCCTTTTTTATTATTTTTTTCCAACCAATTCAATAACCCACGAAATACACAAAAAATATATTGCATTACCATAAAGGCTTCCATACGATGCCGCATGGCACTGTGGGAACGAGTAGTTTAAATAAAAATTTGTAATTTATCATTTTCTTAGTGTTACTTCGCCTGCCCCGTAAGGCGGGACGACCCCAGTCCCGAAAGCATTCGGGACGGGGTAAACTGTATCGGGGTGCACTTAGTGGCTTATTTTTTTTCCAACTTTCAGTTTTTTCAATTTTTTAATATAACATCGTCTTCTTTTATGCTGTCTACGCTCAAAAAATTTCCATTGAGCTTGAACCCTGGTATTGCTTTCCAATTCCGGATTTGTTTCAGTTTTCATTATTTTTTTGTTAACAAAAACCTTAAAGAATTCATTGAATAAAAGAGAGTTCACTCCTTTTCCTTGTAAATCCGGTCTAACTGCCACAAGATACATATCTGCTCGGTCGTTGTTTTTCATAGCTTTCAGGATATGGAAAAAACCGAATGGGAAAAGTTTTCCCTTTGCCTTTTGGAAAGCTTTGGACATAGATGGCATGGTAATTCCAAAACCTGCGATCTTATCTTGTTCATCCAGAATTATTGAAACAAATTCAGGACTGATCATTCCAAAATACTGTTTAATATATTTTTCAATTTGCTTTTCTGTTAGAGGAACCACACCGTAAAGTGGTTCATAAGCTTCATTAATCACACAAAATATTTCTTTTGTATAAGGAATGAGATCCTTTTTCTTTTTTGCATCTAAAATATGTAATTTGTTTTTCCTCTTCACAATTGCTGCAATTCGCTTGATTTTTTCCGGAAATTTTTCCGGAACGTCAACTTCAAATTCTACCCAATCGATGTCCTTTTTATATCCGTGCTTTTTAAGATGCTCAGGATAATAAGGATAATTGTAAATTGTGGCAATAGTGCCAAGTTCATCGAAACCCTCGATCAGCATTCCTTCAGGATCAAGGTCGGTAAAACCGAGAGGACCGTGAACTGCAGTCATTCCCATCTCTCTTGCCCACGTTTCCATTTTATCGAATAGAGCTTTTGAGACATTTTCATCATCGATAAAATCGACCCAGCCAAAACGAGCGTATTTATTTTTCCATTTTTCAATGTACCGTGAATTTATAATACAGGCAATTCTTCCCACCACTTTTCCATCTTTGATGGCAAGCCAGTATTTGGCTTCGCAGAAATCAAAAGCCGGATTTTTATCTTTGCGAAGTATGCTCATCTCCTCAGATATTAAGGGCGGGATCCAATATTTGTTTCCTGCATAAAGTTTATATGGAAATGAGATGAACTTTTTCAGTTCTCGGTTATTTGAGACTTCTTTTATTATGATTTCCATTTTCTATTTTCTAAAAATTGTCTGGCTCCTTTCCGGACCGACAGAAAGAATTGAAATTTTTGTGTCCAGAAGTTCTTCGATTTTTATAACATATTTCTGAGCATTTTCTGGTAATTGTTCAAAATCTTTTATATTGGAAATATCTTCGTTCCATCCGGGAAGTTCGATATATTCCGGCATAATGCTCTTTAAAACATTTGTGCTGTATGGAAATTCTTCCAAGAATTCGTCATTATATTTATACTTGGTGCAAATTTTTATTGTTTTTAAACCGGAAAGTACATCCAGCAGCGTAAAAGCGATTTCATCGACTCCATTTATCATAGCAGTAAATTTTGCGGCAACTGCATCAAACCAGCCGCAGCGACGCGGTCTTCCAGTTACCGAGCCATATTCATTTCCCTGTTTTCGGATTTGGTCTCCAATCTCATTATTCAATTCTGTAGGAAAAGGTCCCTCTCCAACTCTGGTGAAATAACTTTTATACACTCCCACAATTTTGTCTATTTTATTAGGCGAAAATCCGCATCCGATCGAGATACTTCCGGATATCGTATGAGACGATGTAACAAAAGGATACGTTCCAAAAACAATATCTAAAAGTGAACCTTGAGCACCTTCGAATAGAATTCTTTTTTTCTGTTTTGAAAGCTCATTCAGTACATAAGGTATTTGCTTCATAAATGGTTTAAGTTTTTCACCAACAGCAATCAAACTATTTGTAGTTTCTTCGATTTTATCCAAACTAAGATTATGAAAGGAATAAAGATTTTGCAGTCTTTTTTGGAGGTATTCTTTGTCAAAGAGGTCGGAGAATCTGATTCCGAAGCGAGCGATCATATCTGTATAACAGGGACCGATTCCTCTTTTGGTTGTGCCGATTTTTGTCTGCTGAGAATTGGATTCATTTTTCGCATCCAGTTCTTTATGAAGAGGAAGAACAATTTGAGTGCGCGGATCAATGAAGAATCTGTTTTTAAATGAAACGCCATTGGTTTCTAAAACCTGCATTTCTTCTAAAAGCCGAAAAGGATCAACTACTAAACCGCTTCCAATAGCACACATTTTATCCGGGGACAAAATTCCTGATGGAACGAGCTTGAAAATATATTTTTTTGAGTTCAGGATAATTGTATGTCCTGCGTTGTTTCCACCTTGAAATCTAACAACAATATCTGCATTGGCTGCTTAATCATCGACGATTTTTGCTTTTGCTTCTTCACCGAACATACAACCCAGAACCGCAATATTATCCATAAAATTACTCCTTTTTTTG
>JAUWNO010000503.1 GCA_030612605.1 Armatimonadota bacterium | reverse complement strand
ATAAGATGAGCCAAACCGCCGGTTGCTATTACCTTGATGTTTTCAAGGTTGCTATATTCTTTTTTAATCTGCCTGATAATTCCATCAGCCATAAAAGTGTTGCCTTTTATAATTCCGGATAAGAGAGCATCTTTTGTGTTTGTTCCCAAAATGCTTTTGGGCGTTTGCAATTCGATCTTAGATAATTGTGCTGTTTTCAAAAATAAACTATCAGCAGAAGTTTTTATTCCCGGGGCAATTACAGTGCCATAAAAATATCCGTCTGCTCCTACAAGTTGGATTGTTGTGGCTGTGCCAAAATCACAGATAATGCAATTTGTTTTATATTTCTCTTTTGCAATAAATGCATCCACAATAAGATCTGCACCGATAAAATCAGGATTTTCCATTGGGAATTTTAGTCCCAATTCCGTTCTTGCACTTACATTTATGAAAGTGCACCTGAAATATTTTTTTATTAAATTGGATAAAATTCGTATCAAATCCGGAACTACAGTAGATAATGCAATATTCTCGATTTCTCCTAACTCAATCGAAATACTGTTTAAATGTGCTTTTAAAACAGCAAAATATTCATCTTCTGTTTTGGATTTATCCGTATCGCTTCTCCATAAAGATTTTAATTCTTTATAAGAATAAATTCCAAAAACAATATTCGAATTACCAACATCAATCACCAAATTATAATTCCGCATCATTTCCTCTTCTTCTATTTTGCATATTATAATAGATTATAAATTAAGGTAAATATAAAAAATATAAAAAATGTGATGGAAAATTCAAATTGCCGAATAAATTGTCAATAAAAGTTTGATTACAACCTGAAAATAAATCATCAAGACTGTTTATTTTACTTTCGCAAAGATCGCAAAAAGGGAAAAGAGAATTAAAATTATAACTATTTGTAAACCTTGAAAAGGTTAAATCAAAAATGTAATTTTATTTGGAGAATGGAAACAGAGTTTCCGGTCCTTTTGCATTACGAAATGCAATTTCGTAACGAGCTGCAAACTTGTCCTAAGTTCCGCAGGAATCTTGGGATAAGTTGGAAGAAAATAAAAAAGCCGTGAATTTCACGGCTTAAATTTCAAAAAGCTTATTTTCTACAGAGAAATAGCTTCCACCGGACATTCGTCTATACAAGCTCCGCAGTCAACGCATTTTTCTGCATCAACTTTGGCTTTTTCATCTTTCATTTCAAGAGCTTCCGTGGGACAAGCTTCAATGCAAGCTCCGCATCCAATGCAGGTTTCTTCGTTTATTACTACTGCCATTTTTCCTCCAATTCATACAAATCTGGAGCAAAAATATTCAGGGTTATTTTTATATCAAGTTTTTTTTTTAAGGATTCCGGATAGATACATTTAGTTTGATAAACCACAAAGAACACCCAGATACAGTTTACCCCGTTGGATTTATTATCCAACTGGGGTCGTTTCTCCTTTCGGGGCAGGCGAAAAGACACGAAGAAAATAGTAATAAAATAATAATTGCTTTTGCACACCTTGAAAATGTTTAAGAGGCTCTTCTTCCTGCTGAACCTTTTCAACGGTTGAAACTCCTGCAGCCAGTCTAAGACCTTGAAAAGGTTTAAGAGACTCTTCTTCCTGCTGAACCTTTTCAACGGTTTTTTTAACCTTGAACTTGTAAAGTCTTTGAGACTTAACAAGTTTTAAAAAGCTATAAAACTTCACAAGTTCAAAAACTTGTGAAGTTAATCCTAACCATTGAAAAGGTCTATTTGAAAGAATTCCTCTGGATGTAAACCATTTTCAAGGTTACATTCTATCTTTCAAGAAAAAATTAACTGCATTTTCATATGAAATTTGAGCAATTTGTTTGGGAGATAATCCCCTGATTTCAGCTATTTTTTCTATAATATAACGAAGATTAAGTGGAGAATTCCTTTTTCCTCTTTGGGGA
>JAUWNO010000557.1 GCA_030612605.1 Armatimonadota bacterium | reverse complement strand
AATTGCACATTGGATTATAATAAAGCATTAGTAAAATATTTCTCTTCTTATTATGATGAGCTTTGTCCCGACTGTAAAATTCGAATTAAAAAGAATCCCAAACGTCTTTTGGATTGCAAAGTAAAATCTTGCAAAGAAATAGCAGCTAATGCACCTTCAATGTTAGATTATCTTGATGATGAATGCGAGATTCATTTCAAAAAGGTTCAGGAAAATTTATCTAAAATTAATATTCCATTCACAATAAATCCCAGAATTGTGCGAGGTTTAGATTATTACACAAAAACCGCTTTTGAATTTATTGATAACAATTTAGGTGCAAAGAACACTTTAATCGGCGGCGGCAGATATGACGGATTGGTTAAACAACTCGGAGGTAGTGATATTCCCGGAATTGGATTTGCAGGCGGGTTTGAGAGATTAATTGTTTCTATGGAAAAGGAAGGATTACGATTTGGAAAAGAACAAAACCCTGATGTTTTCCTGGTGAGTTTGGGAGAGGAAGCAAAAGAATTTGGCATTTCACTCCTATCCAAACTGCGAAATAATAAAATCTCTGCTGAGATTTCAATCGATAAAAATTCTCTGAAAGCTCAGATGAAAGCAGCAAATAAAAGTAAAGCACAATTCGCCTTAATTCTTGGTGAGAATGAAATTAAGAAGAAAGAGATAACTTTGAAAAATATGGAAACCGGTTCCCAGGAATTAGTGAAATTGGCTGATATTGTAGAAAAGCTTTTGCAGATATTGAAAATCAAATAAATTTAAACATGTTTTAACAAATTTTCCTTGACTCAAAAAGCTGGCACTCCAAAAAGGGGTTTGCTAAAAATGAAATCTGAATTAGATTAATATAAGAGAAAAAAAATATAGGAGGATTACAATGAAATTAAAACCACTTGATGATCGAGTTGTGATTGAAGTTAAAGAATTAGAAGAAAAAAATGTAGGTGGGATTATTATCCCGGATACAGCTAAAGAAAAACCCCAGATCGGTGTTATAATTGCTGTTGGTACGGAAGACGAACTAAAAAAAATGGTCAAAGTCGGTGATAAAATTCTTTATGCCAAATACGGTGGAACAGAAGTAGATATCGAAGACAAAAAGTACATCATAATTTCCCGTTCCGATATTCTGGCTATCATAAAATAGTTGGATGCATTATGAGTTTAAAAGAAATAAATCAAGATAATTTTGAGGTGGAAGTTCTGCAATCCGAAATTCCGGTATTAATCGACCTCTGGGCACCCTGGTGTGGTCCTTGCAGAGCTTTAACTCCCATAGCCGAATCTATCGCTGACGAATACGAAGGTAAACTAAAAGTTTTTAAACTTAATGTCGATGAAAGCCCTACAATCGCAGCAAACTACCAGGTTATGTCCATTCCTACTTTGTTGATATTTAAGAATGGTCAAATTGAAGCTCAGCTCATCGGACTTGTTTCAAAGGACAAAATAATCAGCAAATTTGAATCTTTACTCTAGAATTTATTTAAGAATCAAAAACTAATAAACCTCTCGTTTGAGAGGTTTTTTTATTTTCATTTTCGGACAAACTGTTCATTTCCGAACAATTATAAACACATCATAAACACAGCTAAATCTTTTAAAAATAAC
>JAUWNO010000112.1 GCA_030612605.1 Armatimonadota bacterium | reverse complement strand
GCGGACGTTGTAGGCATCCAAATCACCAATAATTTTGATAACTCCAATTCCTTCTTCAATCCTGTACTCAATAGTCATATTAATCTCCCTAATATTTTTTTATTCAATAATTTAAAAAATCAACTCTTCGTCAGGTGATTTCAGCACAAAAACCGTTTCGTTAATTTCATCATAACGCCTTCTTCTTACTTCTGTGCAAAGCAGATAAATTATCGGTATTCCTCGACCGGTAGTATCAAACGGATCTTTATCTGCAAACAATTCATCATCTTTTTTTTTTTCCGGTAAATCCCACACAATTCCCTTATCCCAGATAGTTAAAACAACATTATCTTGGGTAGCATCAATTCCCAATACTATCAAAGTATCAGATTTGCTGGCAAGACCATGAATAATAATGTTGTTTACAAACTCATCGACAATCAATTCTATTTTTCCACCTAAATCTGCATTGTCAAGTAAATCAATAATATATCGATCTGCTTTCTTTCTGATTTCACTTGTTTTCTTTAACAAAGAGCGAACAAAGAAAAATTCTTTTTCTCTTATTTGAGGACGTAATCTAAACGAAAGCAGGGTAAAATCATCTGTGGTAATGTTATAATCTAAATCTATTAATTTGGATTTAAATTTTTGAGGAAGAATCACGCCGTCAATTTCGCTATTATATTTTTCCAAGAAATCGATAAAACCATCAATTTCCAAAAGTTCTCCAACTCTATTTTTACATTCAAATATTCCATCAGTGTATAAGAATGTTATGATATCCTCATTAATCTCTACTTCGCTTTCGTCATCTTTTGAATAATTCGCTTCAGGCATCCAACCGATGGGCATATGACCGATATGAGATAATTTCTTTGCTTTATTTGTCTTTGTATCAAATTGAATAATGGGAGGATGACCCGCATTGAAATATCTTATTTTATTCTCTTCCAAATCTACAACACAGAATAAAAATGTCATGTAACTTTTAAAAAATACCTCTTTGCTTAAGATCTTATTTATTCTATTTATTACAAAATATGGTCGAACATCGTGTTTCTCGTTTTCCACAATCATGCTGACAGTAGATTTCACAGCAGTCATCAATAACGCAGCTTGAACACCATGACCGGAAATATCTCCCAGATATACAACAAATTTTGTATCCGAAATCGGAATTATATCGAATAAATCTCCCCCAACCATTTCAGATGGTGAATAAATGGATGAGAATATTATCTTATCGTGAAGAGTGAGCCATTGTGGTAAAAGATAAGACTGTAAAGTTGCAGCAACTTGAAGTTCCTGCATCAAAGAATCGTATAGATTGCTGATTTTTTCTTCGGATTGTTTAGCTTGGGTGACATCAGAAAAGATTCCATCCAAACGAATTCTATTCTCTGATAATTTGCTGACAATAACTCTATCTCTAATCCATCTGACAGAGTCATCGGGTAAAACAATGCGGTATTCGAGATCAAAACTTTCTTGCTCTCCTCTTATATTTTTCTTCGATTCAGCTTCCCATTTTTCTACATCATCCGGATGTACAATTTTTTTCCATTTATCCGGACCTCCAACAAAAAAATCAAGATCTCTCTTTGTTATTTTCTCAAATCCCGGGGAAATATAATTGTAATTAAATTTACCTGACGAATCCATTTCCGAACTCCAGATTGCGTCGGAAACAGTAGATAAAACTTTATGTAACTCTTTACTAACATTGCGAACTTCTTCTTCTGCTTTTTTCCTTTTTGTTTCTTGTTCAAATAGCTGTTTATGTATCACTTTGGTTTTTGCCACATGTTGCAACAAATGTTTTAATTTCCTTTTATTCACAGGTTTGAGAAGAAAATTATCCACTCCCATATCGATTGCTTCCACAAAATATTCAGACTCGCTGTAAGCAGAAGTCACGATGATAAACACATCCTGACTGATAGCTTTTATTTCCTTTGTCATTTCCAGCCCATTCATAATCGGCATCCTGATATCAGTCAGAATCACATCAGGTTTCTTTTCTTTGAATAATTCCAATCCCTTTTTACCATCAACAGCAATATGTAGTTCAGCAACTTGACGAGATAGCATATCGCCAAGGTAATCTCTAATAGTCTTTTCGTCTTCAACATACAAAAGTGAGATATTAATAACACTCATAACTTTCCTTTGCTCAAATAGATTAATTTATCATCTTTTCCTAAAGAATACATTTTCAGAATCTAATAACTTCTGACAAATATGATTAAAGCATTTCATTTGTCAAAATAAAAAAGAGAATTCCTTATAAAATAATTCAATTTACTCAAGATAACTTTTTTTATGAAAACTATTTTTTATGATCTGATGTCCTAAATTTTAATGAATCCGGAAGTTTGATATTAAAGAATTTAAATTGATAATTCCAATAATCACCCTGCTTTGTAAATCTGAAATATATTTTCCAGCAATGCAAATCCCGGTTTATAGTAATATTATGAGAAACCAATTCTTTCTCTTTCAGGTTTATGTAATTATCATAAGTAATGGACCAGTTTTTCGTGAGCTTGGCAGTCAATGAAGTTCTCAAATTGCTCGTATAATCGTGATTCTCATAATTTGCTTTTGTCGTTCTGTAATTATGAGAAAAAGATAAAGACCAACTTTTCTTTTCTCGTGAAAGTTTTTCCAGTTCTTCGAGTGTAGTAATAGTTTCATCTTCTTCAATAAATAATGAATCATCCTGAAAAAAACCTCGTGTGATAAAATCATTTTCAGGTACGGGAAAGTAATCGAGATATTCTGCATTACCGGAAATTCCCAATCCCGATGTTATTGAAAACGACCAGTCTTCAATGGGAAAATTCCATTTTGCAGGAGTTTCATGTTTGATATTGAAATCATATAAATCCTGAGTAATTTTGCCTGATGGTTTAAAAGAAAAATTCAAAATTTTATACTCGAAGTTCTTAGGATTCAGATTCAAAGAATGTTTTAAAATACTAAATCTTTGTCCTGTTTTTTCCAGATCATAACTGCAACTTGAAGAAATCTTAAAAAAGTCATTAATTTTTCGCTCATCTTTATTCTCTGTTTTTGCCAGTTTCAGTTGCCATTTATTTCCAATAGAGAAAGTAAATTTTCTCTGCTTTTTTGAGCTACTTACACTAATCCCGCTGAAAGAGTAAAATCTGTCATTACCAGCAAAATCCGGATTAAAACGAAAACTGATTTTGGGTGTAATTATATGCCTGACAGCAGCGAGATAAAATCTTGGCGTCTGCTTAATTCCATATAAAGAATAAAACAGGGAAAAATTCGTATTGTAATCCATCCCACGCACGAGTTTATTATTATATTCATCTCTATCGAACCAAGCCTCATTCAAAGAAAGAGACTGTGAAAAATTGAGCCAGCCTTTGAATTTATGAGAATATCTTAAACCTCCGGAATGTTTTATTCCTGCATTATGCCGGTTTATGTAAGCTCCGGTGCTGTCTTTTTTATTTTTATAGATCACATCAGCAAAACCGGCATGCGGATCATTAATATCGCCCACATGAACAGCTTTGAAATTGTATGAATACGAGAAATCCTTCCACCATTTTTCTTCCTCTGTTTCTTCTTTAGATACAAAGAGTTCATAAACCGGTTTTGATGGAAGCAAATAGGAAATGTAGGGTAAAGTGATGTCTTTCTTTTCGTTTTTAAGATCATCAACATATTTAGCAGTCATGTTTATTGTTCTACTTAAGAATGGTTTTTTAAATGCTAAGGAAGAAGTTACTTTTTCACTTAACCTCTCATCGATATTTTCGCTGCCTTCCCACACTTTTTTGCTGCTGATAAATTCCAGGTTTGCATCAAATGTGGTTTTGTTACCAAAATCATGATGATGTGTTTCTTTGAGAAGCCAGTAATAATGCGATTGATCCGGACCGAAAATTCTTCTTTGTAATCTGGCAGTGAAATTTCCATTAAAAACGTATCGTTTAATATATCGATTTATAAAACTGATTTCCCAGCCTGTTTTTTCATAATAATCAAAAGCTAAAGTTGCATCAAAATAATTCTTATAAATAAAATAATAGGCAATGTTCTCAATGTATTTTCCATAGGTGTTATTATATCCGGGTGAAGGAACCAGAATTCCCGGTTTACGCCCTTTTTTGATGGAAAACGTACCAAATGGGAAAGCAAAAATGGGGAAATGATTCACATAAAATACTATTGGTTTGCCCACAATTTTGTCATCCTGGTAAAGACGAAACTTTTTTGAACTGAAATAAAAATGCGGATGCAACGCTCCGCAAGTAGTGAAAATCCCATCATCCACATCAAAGGCTTTTTTGGCTATTTTGCGGATTTCTTTGCCATAATAAAAACCTTTATCGAATTTGCTGGCTCCTTTTTGGATTATTCCCCATTTTGAATCCAGATCAAAATAGATATCTTTCCCGATTGCTGTTTGTGTGCCATCTTTGAGAAAGGAACGCCCCTTTGCAAATGCCTGATTTTTTGTAAGATCTATTGAAATTGTATCTGCTTCAATATTGGATGAATGGTATTTTATTGCTGCATTTCCGATAAAATCTATTCTTTCGATCTCTTCATAATAAAAAACGCTATCTGCTGAATAAAAAAGAGAATCTACCTTTATAGAGTCTGGCTTGACTAAATCAATTTCCAGGGAATCTGTTATCAAACTATCAATGAAGATACTCTCGTTTTCAGTAAGATTTTCATCAGCAATTTCATTTGCCCAACCCAGATAAGTGCAAAGCAGTAAAATTATGATTACTATTATCAGGTTCTCTGCTTTGATATAAACAATTTTCATATTTTGCATTTTTTTTTAATTCTCTTTTATGTCAAGAAAAGCAAAACCTTGAAAAGGTTTAAAAGCATTCTCCTCCTGCTGAACCTTTTCAATGGTTTGAAACATTTTTTTTTATTTTGACAAAAATAATTAGTATTAAAGAAAATAAATCAGTACTTAAAAAAAAGGTGAATGATGAGCATAAATGAAAAATCCATTTCAGGTAACATTGTCGATATCCTAAATTCCATAATTTTCCCAGGAACTCTTACAATTTCAAACGGAAAGATAATAAAAATCCAGGCAGAAAACAAAAAACATAAAAACTACATTATTCCCGGTTTTATTGATTCACACATTCACATTGAAAGCTCGATGTTATATCCATCTGAATTTGCACGAATAGCCGTTACCCACGGTACAGTAGCGGTTGTATCCGACCCGCATGAAATTGCTAATGTTTTAGGTTTGGATGGTATAAAATTTATGATCGATGATTCCAGACGAGTTCCTCTTAAATTCTATTTTGGAGCTTCTTCCTGTGTTCCGGCAACAGATTTTGAAACTTCCGGAGCAGTTCTGGATTCTGAAAAAGTCGAAGACCTTCTAAAAATGGATGAAATAAAATACTTATCCGAAGTTATGAATTTCCCGGGAGTTATTAACAAAGACCCGGATTTGATGCGTAAAATCGAAATCGCCAAAAAATATGGGAAACCTATCGACGGTCACGCTCCGGGTTTGAGAGGTCCTGATCTGAAAAAATATATTAGTGCCGGAATTTCAACCGATCACGAAAGCATAACAAAAGAAGAAGCTTTGGAAAAACTCAGTCTTGGTATGAAAATATTAATCCGGCAATGCACTGTAGCTCAAAACTTCGATGAGCTCATTCCAATAATAAAAGATTATCCAGATAAATGTATGCTCTGTAGTGATGATAAACATCCTGATATGCTGGTGAAAGGTCATATAAACCAACTTGTGAAAAAGGCAAAAAAATTTGGTTTGATGAAAGCCCTTAAAGCCGCTTGTGTAAACCCTGTACTTCATTATGGATTGGATGTTGGATTGCTGCAGCAAGGTGATTCAGCAGATTTTCTTGTTGTTGATAACCTTAATGATCTTAACATTCTGAAAACATTTATCTCCGGCGAAGTTGTAGCGGAAAAAGGAAAATCATTAATTCCAAGAAAAAAACCAAAAATCCTGAATAACTTTAATGCAAAAAAGAAAAAACCGGAAGATTTTACTCTTCCAAATAGAAAGGGAAAGATAAATGTTATTGAAGCTGTTAACAACCAGTTAATCACGAAACGATTGATTTTGGAACCAAAAATTGAAAATGAAAATCTTGTTTCAGATGTAAAAAGAGACATTCTTAAAATTGCAGTTGTAAATCGTTATTATGATGCAAAAGTTGCACTTGGTTTTGTGAATAATTTCGGATTGAAAACCGGAGCAATCGCTTCCAGCGTGGCTCATGATTCTCATAACATAATTGCTGTGGGAACTTCTGATAGAGATATTTGCAAAGCTGTTAATTTAATCATCGAGAATAAAGGTGGAATCTGTGCGGTTTCTTCTCAAAAGGAAAAAATATTACCTCTTCCAATTGCAGGTATTATCAGTGATCAGGATTATTTGACAGTAGCAAAAAAATATTCTGAAATCGATGCGATGGCAAAAGCTCTCGGTTCAAATCTGGATACTCCTTTGATGACTCTATCTTTTATGGCACTATTGGTAATTCCGGAAGTGAAATTGAGCGATAGAGGGTTGTTCGATGGAACGAAATTTGAGTTCATTGATGTAAACAGAATCATTGAAGTAAACTGAAGAAATTCAACTCAACCCTTAATCCCTTCTCTTTCAAGAGAAGGGGAAAAATGAAGAAAGAAATATCTTTTTAGACTGGACACATTTTTTAATTTGACAAATTCATATCTTATCAAAGTTTCTATTTTGTGTTTATTTAATCAATAAATAAAGATAATTTTAGAATAGTATTTAGTATCTTATTTCTAATATTCGTGTTTTTTTTGGCAGAAAATCGTTAACACCAATGTTAAATATAAGAATTTTAAATTGTTTGTTTGGCATTTGAATATTGAGATTTATTTGGATTTTGTTTTTTGAGATTTGTAT
>JAUWNO010000111.1 GCA_030612605.1 Armatimonadota bacterium | reverse complement strand
TTATTCCAAATACTTTCAAAATCATTCATGCTCAATTCCTTAATTGGCTATTTAGCAATAAATAAGACAACTTATTCACATTCATCCAACTTATCAAATTAGCGTTATAATCTATTTAAAAATAAATAGTTGTGAATATTTAAAATATCTTAATAACACACTTATCCACACGAATCTCGAATAATGTGAATAAACCAAGCTTTTACCTGAAAAGCATAGACAAAATGTTATGGAAATTATATTTGTCAAGAGTAGAAAAATAAGAAAAAAAATGGTATAATCTATATTTACGAGTAGTATTTATCTATCATTTATAAGATTATGAATTTAGATGATAAATAACGAAAAGAATAGATTTTATTTTAACTTATTGATAATAATATAGTTAAGGTTTTTTTTATTAATCTCGTTTTGAAAGCAAAAAATTTGACAATTAAAAGCAGAAAAAAGCTTATGGAACACTTAAATTCTATAGTGTTTGAGGAAGATATGAAATTTGAAAAAGAGATGAAATTAATTCGAAAAGGTGTGGAAGAAATTATCATTGAAGATGAATTGATCAAAAAGTTCAAAAAATCAGATGAAACAGGAAAACCACTCAGGATCAAATACGGAATAGATCCTACCGGATTCGATGTTCATATTGGGCACCTTGTTCCAATCAGGAAAATGCGTGATTTCCAGGATATCGGGCATATCGGCGTAATAATTATTGGAGACTTTACAGCACAAATTGGAGATCCATCCGGGAAAGATGAAACCCGTCCACATCTCACTGCTGAGCAGGTGAAAAAGAATGCGGAAAAATATATGGAACAGCTTTATACGGTTTTAGATAAAAACAAAACTGAAGTACGCTGGCAAACCGAATGGTTCGGAAATATGAGTATGAAAGATGTAATTAAGCTAATGGGAAAATTTACTCTTGCCCAATTCATGGCTCACGATACATTCCGCAAAAGGTTTGAAAACGGGCTTCCTCTGGGAATGCACGAGCTTATGTATCCCATCCTGCAAAGTTACGATTCTGTGGCTATCGAAGCTGACGTGGAACTTGGTGCTACTGAACAGAAATTCAATATTTTGGCAGGCAGGGATATGCAGCGGTATTTTGGTCAACCTGAGCAAGTTGCAATCCTCTCACCCATCCTGATGGGAACAGATGGCAAAGAAAAGATGAGCAAATCTCTGAATAATTATATTGCAGTATTTGATTCTCCTAAAGATAAATATGGCAAAACCATGTCTATTCCAGATGATTTGATTATCAATTATTTCAATTATGCAACTAAGCTTGCTCCCGAAGAAATTAAGAAAATAATTATTCAACTTAGAAATAATGAAGTGAATCCTAAAATAATCAAACAGAAATTGGCACGAGAAATTGTTTCACTTTATCATGGAGAAAAGGCTGCCATGGAAGCGGAGAAAGAATTCAATCTTATTTTCAGCCAGAAAGAAATACCGGATGAAATGCCGGAATACAAACTGAAAGAGAAAATGAAGATAATTGATATTCTAGTCAAAAGTAATACCTGTGCATCAGGAGGTGAAGCTCGCAGAATGATTAAACAGAATGCAGTAAGTTTTGATGGAAAAAAAATAACTGATATTTTCGCGGAAATCTTTCAGGAAGGTGTTTTAAAAGTTGGAAAAAGAAGATTTTTAAAAGTAGTGAAGTAATTTGATAGATGTTTCCAAGCTGGGGCTTGGAAACAAGAAAGCGTTGTTCAGTCAGGAAAAATAATACACGTACTCTCGTTTCCAAGCCCCAGCTTGGAAATGAAATAATCGACTCGAAGTTTTAAAAAGGATAAAAAATGGAATATATTTTTTTAATACCAATCATCCTGATGAGCATCATCATTCATGAAGTAAGTCACGGATATGCTGCTTATCTGTTGGGAGATGATACGGCTTATCGTGCCGGCAGATTGAATTTTAATCCGCTGAAGCATATAGATAGATTCGGAACAATTATCTTACCGGTATTGCTTTTGCTCGTTACCAGGGGAGGACTTGCTTTTGGATATGCCAAACCCGTTCCCATAAATCCTTATAATTTTAGAAATTATAAGAAAGATACAGCACTTACTGCCGCTGCCGGACCTGCTTCCAACTTTGTCATCGCCATAGTTCTTTCTCTTTTGTTAAGATTGATTATGAGAAATATTGATCCATATACTCCTTTAAGTCAAATTTCAACATTTTTTATGAGGTTGCTTTATACATCTATTATGATCAATTTACTTTTAGGATTATTTAATTTGATCCCTTTCCCACCTCTGGACGGTTCAAAAGTATTAGGTGCTTTTCTTTCCGACGAATTGTATTTTAAATATACTGCGCAGGAACGAAAGGGTATGATGATATTTATGATAATTATATTTGCTTCTTATATATTTAGTTTGAACATTATTGGTTGATTTATCTTTCCACCATTGAAATATATTATGAAAATATTAACAGGAATATAAATATAGAAAGATATTCTGCAAAATTACCTTCCGAAGCTTTTCTTCCAATTTTTTTTTATGTCAGAAGATTCGGAAGGTTGAGATGAAGAAGGATTAGAAAAGCCGGATGTGAGAAAACTTCCCGAATCTTAATAGAGAGAATTCCTTTTGGGGAAGCTTCGGGAAGTGAAAGGTCACAAAAATGATTTATAATAGGCATAACATTATAAAATAAAGAAATAAAATAATTTGGAGATAATTATGAACTTTGAAAGTATCAAAAAAATAATCGAAGAAAACCAGATTAAAACAGTTGATCTGAAGTATTCTGACCTTATCGGAAATTGGTATCATATTTCTTTTCCTGTTCGCAGGTTGGAATATGTTTTAGAAAACGGAATTCCCTTTGATGGTTCCAGTATTCCAGGTATGAAATCAGTTGAATCCGGAGATATGATTCTTCTGCCGGATCCTTCCACTGCAATGGTCGATCCCTTCACATATCATCCTACCCTGAGAATGCTATCCTACATTTGTGATGCAGATACAAGAAAGGGCGTAAAAAAAGATCCTCGCAGCGTAGCAAAAAGAGCCAAAGAATTTATGCAAAAATCCGGAATTGCAGATGAATCCTATTGGATTCCTGAATTTGAATTTTACCTGTTCAATGAAGCTGAGATATATAATGGGAAATTCAGTGCAGGATACAAATTTACTTCTGCTGAAAATAAAGAAGATTTACCCGGCAGTTATGAAGATATCGATGGAACTGCTGTATCTAACAGAAGAGGATATCATATCGATGTTCCGTTTGATAAATATGCTGATATTCGCGAAGAGATGGTGCAGATGATCGAAGAGATAGGCTGTCCGATCCGCTATCATCATCATGAAGTTGGGCTTTCAGGTCAGCAGGAAATTGAAACCGAATTAATCGAATTTGACGAAATTACAGATAAAATGATGTACATCAAAGATATCATCCATAACTGTGCCCTGGAAAATGAACTGACTGCTACATTTATGCCTAAACCTATTTATGATGAGCCTGGCAACGGTATGCACTTTCATATTCAGCTTCGGAAAAATAAAGAAAATATTTTCTTTAAAGAAGGTAATTACGCTGATCTATCGGAAAAAGCCCTTTATTTTATTGGTGGAATATTAAAACACGGACGTTCTTTGACTGCTTTCACAAATCCGAGCACAAATTCTTTTAAAAGATTACTTCCGGGTTTTGAAGCTCCGGTGAAATTATTTTTCGGACTTGCCAACCGCAGTGCTGCTATCCGCATTCCCAAATATGCTACCAGTAAAGAAATGAAGCGCCTTGAATTTCGTACAGGTGATGGAACCTGTAACTATTACCTGGCAATGAGTGCTCTGCTGATGGCTGGTTTGGATGGTATCAAAAATAAGATAGTGCCAACAAAGGAAAACGGATTCGGACCATTTGACGATAATGTATTCAAATGGTCGGAAGAAAGACAGGCAAAACTGCTTTCTATTCCAACCTCACTTGAAGAAGCTTTGCAAGCATTGAAAGAAGATCATGATTATCTTCTCGCAGGAGATGTTTTCAACAAGGAACTTATCGATACCTGGATATATGAAAAAATGAAGGAAGTGGTTGCTGTGCGCAATAGACCTCATCCTTATGAAATGAATCTTTATTATAGTTTGTGAAAAGATTAGCCACCCCGATACAGTCATTCTGACTTACGGGGCAGGCAGAGGACACGGAGAGCACGGAGAATAATTAGCCACGAAGAGACACGAAGAAAAATATAGGATAAAACAAGAAACAGACATAAATATTCAGGTTCGGGATTTTCCGAAGCCTTTTGTTTGATATTTATTCTTTCATATTGAATTTAAGTAAAGTAGATTTATTTGGAATATTAAATGAAAATAATCAAGGTTGTCCAAAACAGAAAATCATCATATTATAAAATTTCCTGTAATTCTTTAGAACCTACATTTCCTTCCGAATATATTGAAACAATTAAATTAATGAATTATAGTGAGCCAACAATTAGAAGTTACAAGCAACAGAAGTAAAAGTATAAAATCTAATTGTTTGACTTTCGATTATGGTTATAATATTTAGTTACTGATTAAAAAATGGGAGAAAATAAAATGCGTGATATTTTAATTGGTTTATCAAAATCAAGTATTGAGAGTATTTTTACGGTAAAAAAATATAGTAAAGAAATACTTGAAGAAGATTTAGAAAGAATATTATTCATTCGGAATTTAATAGAATATGAAGCTGAATTTATTAAAGTACACTGCAAAGAGATAAATATTGCACAGTATGTTAACGAATTGAAAAAATTTGCTCTTGAATTATTTATTAATCAATGTGTAGAAGCAATTCCAATAGAAGATAAAAACAAAGATGATTTTGATCTCAAAGAGCATAAAGATGAAGGTTGTGATTATTTTAACTATATCTATTTAAATTTGGAATATCCATATTGATAATAAATTAACTCCATAATTTGAAATTTGAAAAATTAAAAATTGTGAAAATGGAATTTGATAGTGCTCTCGTTGAGTTTAGTTTGAGTAAAGCGTCTTATGAGCAGATGATTGTTAAGGTATTGTGTAAGTTGGAGGATTGAATAATGAAAAGTAAAAAGATAAATGTCCAAGATATAGAAATCACTATAGCTTCAATAAATGATGAGGATTACATTTCGCTAACAGATATGTTAAAAGCTAAAGATGGTGACTTTTTTATTTCTGACTGGCTTAGAAATAGAAATACTGTTGAATTTCTTGGCATTTGGGAACGTATTTATAATCCAAATTTTAATTATGGCGAATATGCCACAATTAGAAATCAGGCAGGATTGAACAGTTACAAAATCAGCGTAAAAGAATGGACTGATAAAACGAATGCAATTGGTCTAAAAGCAAAAGCTGGGCGATATGGTGGAACTTATGCTCATAAAGATATAGCATTTGAATTTGGTATGTGGATCAGTCCAGAATTCAAGATATATCTAATCAAAGAATTTCAACGTTTGAAAGAACAAGAACAAAAATTACTCGGTTGGGATATTAAACGTAATCTAACTAAGATCAATTACAGAATTCATACAGATGCAATAAAAGAAAATCTAATTCCAAAAGAATTAACAGTAAAGCAAATGAGTATTATTTATGCAACAGAAGCTGATATTTTAAATATGGCTCTTTTCGGTAAAACAGCAAAACAATGGAGAGAGGCGAATCCAAATAAAAAAGGAAATATTAGAGATTATGCAAATATCTCTCAATTAATATGTCTTTCTAATCTTGAAAATTTGAATGCACATTTTATCTACGAATCAATTGTTCAAAGTGAAAGACTTAAGAAATTAAATCTAATTGCAATTTATCAAATGAAACTGTTGGTACTAGATAGAAACGTTGAAAAGCTTGAAGTACAATTGAAAACTAAAAAGTAATTATTGATTTGATGTTGTGAATGAGCCTGTAACACACAGCTCCACGCCAAGCAAGAAGAGAGAATGAAAGAGCGTGACAGCTGCCACCCATTAAACAACATCATCAACTTCATCAAAGCCGGGTCGGTTAAAATCACGTGCTTTGGGGAATTTTCTTTCTACAATATTACATAGAAGATTCAGAAATGAAACTATTTTCATGAGCTTTTCTTTCCTGTCCGGGAAGAATTCCAACATTTTTGTCCACGCACCAATTGAGCGATCTATCCCAATTAATGCCACTTTTGCCGAACCATCCGAATCTTTTGGAAAATCTTCAGAAAAGTCTTTATCTTCGTCCGTTTCTACATCGAGTGCTCTTCGGAGCTTAACATATATCTGCATTTGATACCATCTGATAATTTGAACGATATCATCAAATTTTACAGCAGCTTCCTTTGAATTATTCAGTTTTTGATAGATCTCCGAATCCTCATAAACATATTTGGTAGAATCAAACCAGTCATCAACGAGCTTTATATATTTGTTAGCCATCTCTGATGTCAGGTGAATAATATTTTCTGCTTTTTTCTCTATTTCATCTATTTCAAGAGAATTAAGATCAATACCCATTTCCTCAGCCTTGTCTTTGATCATGTCTATTGTATCCTTCATTAAATTTGAAAATCCTTCCCAGAACTCTGCACTGGAAATATCATGTTTTTCCAGGTCTGCATAGTTTTCCTGTCCAATTTTATAGTTCAGACAACGCGAGGTAAACTGACAGCGCTCACACCATCTGTCACAATAGTTATAAATACCTGAGATATATTTGGGATTTTTAGCTTCTTTTATTAATTTTTCTTTATTCATAATAATTCCTTGATTAAGATTTTTTATACACAAACCAGCAAAAAATAAATTCCATTAAATATGTCAAAAAGAAAAATCGAAATCTTATGAAAACATTTTAATCAAGACTTGACTCGCAATGATCCGGCAGCTGCCGGAGAATGTGAGTCGAGGATTGCGACTGTTTCA
>JAUWNO010000207.1 GCA_030612605.1 Armatimonadota bacterium | reverse complement strand
AAATATGTTTTGGGTTAGTTGCTATTTTTTCGCCTTTTCAGCAACAAACTATACTAACAACACAAACATTTTATTTCGTTAAGTTCGTTATGTTAGTTCTTGCCTGCCCATCATATTTAATTTCTTAATTGAAACTTCTTTTAAATATGTTTTGGGTTAGTTGCTATATTTTCCTCTTTTTTTTAGCCGCATCCGCCTGATTCTGCTGGTGTATCTTCTGTTTCCGATTCATTTGGATTAAGCCATTTTTTATAACCACCTTTCAGGTTTTGAACATTTTTATAGCCGAGCTTCATTAAGGTTTCAGTAGCTAAAGCTCCCCTTCCACCTTTTTTACAATAAATGATTATTTCATCGTCTTTAGACGGCATATTTTTGCGATTTTTCCAAAAAGTTATATCAGCTATTTTAAATTCCAATAAACCCCTCGGAATGTTTTTCGTCACTATATCGGGATATTCTTTTTCATCGTTTTCATTCGGTTGATTTATATATCCTTCTGCAAATTCAACCGGTTCTCGGACATCTATTATGAACCTTGATTCAGCGTTTTCCAATTTTCGGATCAATTCATCATAAGAAATTTCTTCGATGCCTTGTTTGGCTTCACTCACCATTGCTTTTGCATTGGCAAAATATCCGCCTTCAGAAAATCCTTTTCCGCAACCTGAGATTAGAAGAAGAATCGCAGAAAGAATTATCAGATAACTTATTTTTTTCATCTCTCCTCCTCTTTATAATGCGGAAAAATTTCCGGTCTTTTCATTCCATTTCACAAACATATACCACAGCAGAAGTATTACCAGAACGAGAATAACCGCTCCAGTATAACCCAAAACATCAGGCAGGAACAATTTGCTGCGCAGAGATTCTGGAATGATCTTAACAACAGCAGGAACAATAAATCCTTTGGATACAGGTGCCATAATCGTGAATCCAAGTGCCGACATCCACAGTTTCACATGACCTTCTCCGGCACGCCAGAGAGTTCCAACTGCACAACCACCTGCAATCGTCATACCCAGACCGAAAATGAAACCGCCAATGAGAGCACGCAGCCAGAAATTAGCATAAACAGATTTCATTTCAATGGCACGAACTGCAGTTTCTCCGGCATTTCCTACACCAAAATATTTAAGAACAGTAAAGCCGATAAGAACAACAAGAAGACTAATAATTATTGCAACCGGAGCTGTTGCTTCACCTGTCATAAATGGTTCTCTAAAAGCACGAGTAATACAATACCGTGATCTTTGCAGAATTATTCCAAGAATGAGTGCGATAAATACATGCCAACCGAGAACTTTTGAAAGTGCTGTTCCCTTAGCTGTATAATTACTAAAGATATACAAAACAACAACAATAAGAATCCAACCGAGCCATCTTTGCCAACCTGTTTTTTTACCTGTTCCGGGAATTAATGTGCAAGATTTTCCCATACTGATTTTGGGTAGTGCTTCCATTTCCCACAATAAATATTTAAGAGCGACGAATGTTCCCAACATAAAACCGAGTGACAGGAACAAAGCTCCACCGGAAAGTGCTGGAACTCCGGAAAAGAAACCACCTATTGTACAACCGATTCCTACAGTTGCACCAATTCCCATTAATGCTCCACCAATAAGACCTTTAACGAGTTCCCCAATTGGAGCTACCTTTATACTGAATTCTCTGGAGAACAAAGATGAAATAAACGCTCCAAGGATGATGAAGATATTCAGTAAAGCAACTGTGTGTAGGTTGATAGGAGTCTGAGTTCCAATATTTGTGGCACCTAAAGACTGGAATAGATTCTGACCCACATTAATATAACCTCCGCTACCTCCCCACGGATATTTGATTACGAAAAGAAGAATATTCAATACTGCCAGCAAAATTCCACCAACCCACATAGGCCAGGTTTTACCGAACAGAGTATTGAATAACTCTCTTAAAACTCCTTTTTTAAACATCTTTCACTCCTTTTTTACTTCTTTTTAATGTAAAAAATGAATGTGCCACTTTCTACTTTCTGCTCAAGAAAACTATTTCCTGTTTTTTCACACCAGGCAGGAACATCGGATTTAGAACCGGGATCAGTTCCCAGAAGTTCCAAAACTTCACCACTGTTCATTTTCTTGATCGTTTTGGCCAACTTAATGATCGGCATCGGGCAGGAAAGCCCTTTGCAATCTAAAGTTTGATCTACTTGCATTTTACCCTCCTTTGTTTATTTGTGCTTTATACATTTTTATTTTACCACAGAGCACACAGAGAGCACGGAGAAATAAATATTTTTTTATCCGTGATTATCCATTCAATCCGTGTCATCTGTGTTCTATCTTCTACCATTTTACTTTTATTTCATTTTCCAGTTTTGTTTTAATTTTATTATCTAATTTCTTATCAGGATGCAACTTCTGATCAATTAGATCGCAACGCAATTCCTGAACGAATTTATCCAGTTCCCTAGCTTCTAGATAACGCTCTTTAGGAATATAACCTTGTTTGATAGCCATATCCCGCAGAACATCGATAACATCAGTAAATTTAACTCCCTGTGGACAAAGTGCATAACAGGTATAACATCTTGAACACATCCACAGAAGGTCTGAAGATAATACTTCCTTTTTCATCCCCAGAATGCACATTCTAATTATTCTTCTCGGGTCATAATCTTCGTGAACTTCTGCCACAGGACAAGCAGCAGTGCAGGTGCCACAAGTGAAACATCTTTGAAAATGTTCTGCTCCCGGCATAGATGCGATCTCATTCTTAAAATTGGCATCCATTTCACTTAATATAATTTTATCTTTAGCCATCTATTTCTCCTTTCTTATATTAGCAACGAACAAAAACGAACAAAACTAACTTCTTAACCACAGAGAACACAGAGAGCACAGAGATCAATTTTCGTTTTTCCCTCTGATTGTTCTCGACTCACACTTCGTTGCGAGTCAATTCCAATCTTGGTTATTAATTTCTTATCCGTGAAAATCCGCATTATCCGTGTCATCTGTGTTCCTTATATTCAATATTCATTTTTCAATATTCAATTTATAGCGCTTCCGGGATTTTCTTAATTTCTTCATAAGAAAACACCGGTCCATCTATACAAATATATTTTGATCCTATATTACATCTGCCGCATTTCCCAATTCCACATTTCATTCGTCTTTCCAGAGAGGTATAAATTTTCTCATCGGGAAAACCAATTTCAGTGAGAACCGGAAGAGTGTATTTTATCATTATCGGAGGTCCGCAAACAACACACCAGGAAGTTGGATCGAGAGATACTTCTTTGGTTACTGTTGGCACAAATCCGGTAAGTTTATTCCAACCTTTAACCGGGTTATCGATTGTAAGATGCAAAGTAAGATCATCGCGTTTTTCCCACTCTTTAATTTCATCTTTATAAATGAACAGATCTGGATTCCTGGCACCGTAAACAACTGTAATCTTTCCGTAATCCTTACGATTTTCCAGCATATAAACAAGAAGCGAACGCAATGTTGTGAAAGCAAATCCACCGCCGATTATCACTACATCCTGTCCCTTGAACTTCTCAACCGGATACCAGTTCCCGAGTGGTCCGCGAATTCCTATAATATCACCTTCCTGAAGATAATGAATTTCGTTGGTAACGGAACCGGTGCGGTTTACAGTGAACTTTAGAATTTCTTCTTCTGTGGGAGAAGAAGCGATTCCAAAAGGAGATTCGCCTTTTCCTAAAATGGAAAATTCACAGAACTGTCCCGGTAAAAAATCAAATTTATCTTCTTTATTAATATATGACAAATCAAAGGTTTTTAATGTCCTGTCAGGACTCTCAGTATAGATTTTTTTCACCTTCATCTGAAATGGAATATATGTATTTTTCATCTGCTTCTTCCTATATTACTCGTTCCCAAACCTGTTTGGGAATGTATTAAAACTCTGTTTTGACTATTTACGAAACAAAGTTTCGTGTTCAATTGTGTTCCCAAATGGAATTTGGGAACAAGATAATCTCTTTTAATCATATAAAAAGCGTACTCCTGCTTTCATCTGCTTCAGCTAAAAATTTTGCCACACCACAATACTCAAAATGCTTATAATCAACTATCTCTTCCGGTTGCATACCCATTAGATCCATAGACATTTCACAAATAAATATCTTAACATCAGATTCTTCTGCAATCTCCAGCATTTCATTGAGAGAGGGAACTCCCTTTTTCTTCATTAAATTTTTCATCATTGCAGTTCCCATTCCTGCCATATTCATATTGGAAAGTTTCAATTTATTAAATCCGGTTGGAAGCATAAAACCAAACATCCTGGAAATAAAATTTTTCTTAATCTTCACTTTTTTCCTTAAAGCTGCAGTTCCCCAAAAAGTAAAGAACATTGTAACTTCCGTTCCCATTGCTGCTGCACCTGTAGCAATAATGAAAGCTGCAATTATCTTATCTAAGGAACCGGAAAAAACGATCATTGAAAGTTTATCTTTAGGTTGATCTTTTTTTAGAAGTTCAACCTGTTTTTGCAATTCTTCTATCTGTTTTTGAATATCTTTCATAACATTAATACCTGATTATTTTCTTAATGACTTCTCTAATATCCAGATTTACCGGACAAACATTCACGCACCTTCCACAGCCTGTGCAGAGGTGTTCATTATAATTATCCATAAAATAATTATATTTATGCATCACTCTTTGTCGTACGCGTTGAGTAGATTGACTGCGCGGATTGTGCCCTGATGCTTCTTTTGTGAAGATAGCGAACATACAGGAATCCCAGAGCCGTATGCGTTTTCCTTTATTTCCCTTTCCTTCGTCAGAAACATCGAAGCAGTGACAGGTGGGACACACAAAAGTGCAAGCTCCACAATTGACACATTTTGCAGCGATCTCATCC
>JAUWNO010000562.1 GCA_030612605.1 Armatimonadota bacterium | reverse complement strand
TTTAAAAATATAAGGTATGCTGTATTTATCAGTGATTTTTTTCACTGTTTCAGCTATCTCAAACGCCATTGATTCGTTTTCGATTATACAAGGACCGGCAAGAAGAAAGAAATTTCCTGAATCAGTGTGTTTTATTTGCGGAATATTTTTTATCATATGAACCGGGATTTAAAAAATCAAATTTAGTAAAATCTTAATACCCATATTTATCTTCCCATAATTTTTTAAGTCGTTTTCTTATTTCTTCTTCCCTGGTGTTTTTTTGTGGTTCATACAGCTTTTTGTCTCCCAGCTCTTCGGGAAGAAATTTCTCTTTGGTAAAATTTCCTTCATAACTATGGGCATATTTATAATCTTTTCCATAATTCAGATCTTTCATCAATTTTGTCGGTGCGTTACGGATATTTAAAGGTACCGGCAGATCACCGGATTCTTTTACCTCTTTCTGGGCAGAATTTATAGCCATATAGGCAGAATTGCTTTTAGGTGAGGTGGCAAGATAAATTGCTGCTTCTGACAGGATGATCCTGGATTCCGGCCACCCAATAACATTCACTGCTTCAAAACAACTCTGAGCCAGCAGTAAAGCATTGGGGTTAGCAAGACCGATATCTTCGGCTGCCAGTATCAACATTCTTCTGGCAATAAATTTTATGTCTTCACCACCCTCTACCATACGGGCAAGCCAATAAACTGCAGCGTTCGGATCGCTACCACGAATAGATTTGATAAATGCAGAGATTATATCGTAATGTTGCTCACCCGATTTGTCGTAAAGAGCCATGTTTTCCTGTACCCTTTTCAGAACCATTTCATTATCGATAACAATTTTCTGTTTTTCTCTTTTTTTGTTTGTTTTGGGTTTCTCATCTTTCTCAGATTCAGCACTTACAATAAGTTCAATAATGTTAAAAAGCTTTCTGGCATCGCCACCTGAATATCTTAAAATGGCTTCCTTTTCTTTAACACTAATATCAAATTCTTTAAGGTATGAGTCAGTTGTTATTGCCTTTTCAATAAGATTTTCCAGATCAGGTTTTTCAAGTGGTTTAAGAACATAAACCTGGCAGCGGGAAAGGAGAGGGGAGATAACTTCAAAAGAGGGGTTCTCGGTAGTTGCACCAATCAACGTAAGTACACCCTGTTCCACAGCTCCCAGTAATGAGTCCTGCTGGGATTTGTTGAACCGGTGAATTTCATCAATAAACAGTACAGGATTCGGGCGGTCAAAGAATTGTTGTTTCTTTGCCTTTTCAATGGTTGTTCTTATATCTTTTACCCCTGAATGAACCGCACTTAACTGGTAAAACGGTCTGTTATGTTTGTTTGCAATTATTCTTGCAAGTGTGGTTTTCCCAACTCCAGGAGGTCCCCAAAGAATAAATGATGGAATTTTACCCGACTCAATTGTTCTTCTGAGTATGGCATCTTTTCCAACTAACTGTTCCTGCCCAAGGAAACCATCCAGGGTGGCGGGTCGCATCCTGTCTGCAAGAGGTTGATTTGCTAACATTGACTTTAACTGTAAAACCTGTTTTTACAAAGATAAGATTTCTGTTTCATTTCTCATTTTTAATAAATAAATACAAACCAATGTTTATTTT
>JAUWNO010000183.1 GCA_030612605.1 Armatimonadota bacterium | reverse complement strand
ACAGGTTCGAATGGTTTTATTGGTAGTTTTTTAGCAAAAAAACTAATCCAACAAAAATATGATGTAACCTGTTTTGTTCGTTATGGCTCCAACATTGAACTCCTTCCAGAAAACAGCAAAATCGTTTATGTGGATTATTCTAATGATAAAGAATTGTTTAATCTTCTTCAGAATCAGGAAATCATTATTCATGTGGCAGCTCTAACCCGGGCAAAAAAATGGCAGCAATTTAAAAAGATAAATATCGAACTTACTGAAAAATTATTAGACTTCTACAATAAAACTTCTTCTCTCAAACAATTCATTTTTATCAGCAGTCAAGCAGCAGCAGGACCAGCAAATAATGAAAATCCAAAAACTGAATCTGACCTTTGTAACCCCATTTCGATGTATGGAAAAAGTAAATTAACAGCAGAGAATTTAATCAGAGAAAAAGCAGAAAAAGCGTGGACTATCATTCGTCCTGTAGCTGTTTTTGGACCCGGAGAAAAAGACTTCCTGCAAATTTTTAAAATGGTAAAAAAACATATTTCGTTTCTTATTGGACATTCAAAGAAATTCATGAATCTCATCTATGTTGATGATTTAGTTGATATTATTATTAAAACTTTGGGAAATCAAAAAGCCTTTAATCAGGTATTTTTCGCTTCTGATGGAAATGTTTATGCATTGGATGACTTTATCTCAAATTTGGAAAAAGCCTTGAACACATCTTCTATCCGATTCAGGATTCCTGAAACCTTACTTTTCCCTGCGGCTGTTATTTCAGAATTCTGTGCATTTCATAGAGAGAAAATTCCAATATTTAATAGGGAAAAAGTGAAAGAAATGAAACAACAATATTGGCTTGTAAGCAATAAAAAAGTAAAAGAATTGCTAAATTTTACTGCTTCCTCAGATTTGCAAACATATCTGAGGATAACTTATGATTGGTATAAAGAAAAGGGCTGGTTGTGAAAAGCAAATCTAATAGTTCCAGAAAAATCTTTTGGTTTATTCTATTTTTTTCATTTGTGATAATTAGCCCAACCTGGCCAGAAAATAATTCAGATCCCATCCAAACTGATTTACTTGAGATTATCACAATAATTGATTCCACCCAAGCTGATTCTCTTGAAATCATCACAATTATTGATTCAAACTTTGTAGAGATAGACTCGACTTTTGTTGAAGAACTAATCGAAGAAGAACCTGTTGATACTTTTTATATTGATATCCGGAAATTGAAAGAACAGGTAGATTCCCTGATTTCAAAGCGAAAAGAAATCGAGAAATACGAACCTCTCCCCTATTTCATTTACAATGAAAATTTTCATTTGAAATCCTTATCCGAACCTGATATCTGGTTGAGAAAAAATGGATTTTTAATTTTACCATTTACAACATCAAAAACTCATTTGCTGCAGAATTATGCTCCATTATTCCAAACTGATTTTTCATTGAACCAGATTTCTTTTTATCAGACTAATTATGATTTACCGGTCGCCATGACTGAAGCGATTTTAGGTTTGGGAGATCTGGATATGAATCATGCTTTTGTCAACTTTCAAAAAGGAAACGTCTTCAACATCAGGAATTTGAATGTCAAAGCAGATTACTTCGGTCAGGATGGCTATTGGTATTCAATTTATGAAACATCCTCAAATTTTAATTTGCACCTTTTTTATGACCACGAATTCGGTAGATTTCATTATTATCATACTAATATAGATCAGGAAATTCCGAGTGATAAATTATTGGAAAATTATGCGACCTCTTCTAAAATTTTGGAAAAAAGTATTGATAATGCTTTTTTATGGGAAAATGAAATTCTTAATGTAGGTATTCAATCTGAAAATTATAAAGTAGGTAATTTAGAGAGAAAGCAAACGCACTTACTTCTGAATAAAACTCTTATTTTTCAACAACATAAAATTCAAGGTTCAATCGAATATTTTATTCAATCAGAACCGGATGATGATAGTTTTCCTATTTTTAGTTTGAATAATAATTCCTATATTTCATCAATAAATATTGGAAACACGATTATTTATCAAGATGATGATAATTTCCTTTTTTCCTCTGAAATTGATAGAAATATATACAAATTTTTTGGTTTGATGGGAAAATATTCCAAAATAAAGAATGATTTTTTTTTAGAGAGAAAAGGGATTGGTTTGAATATTTCACCTTCATTTGCTGATTGCAATTTGCTTATTGGTGAACAGAGAATCGGAAAAATCAGAAAATTATATGCTGAATCTGCAGTATCTTTTGGGTTTAAGTTTAATAATTTCATGGTTAATCTAAAAAAATGGACTTTATACCAGAAACCTGATGAAAACCTGCAAAACTATCCTGAATTGCAAAGCAAAACATTTCTGGATTTAGTTTATTGTTTGAAATATAATAATGCTATCAAATTCGGTTTAAGCCATCTTTATAGTTCAAAATTTCAAAATGAATTAGATATTCCTGTGAAAGATAACACAAATCTTGATGGATATTTGGCTTTTAAAATTACCGATAGATTTGAGATAAAAGTCGATGTAGTTAATCTTTTAAATACAAACAAAATGTTTGGTAAAGAAATTCCGGCAAGGCATTATAATTTTGGTGTAAACTGGATTTTTGTGAATTAATATTTTTTTAACCTCGTTCCAATGCTCCAGCGTTGGAATGCAATTGAAGACGCTCCTGCGTCAAAAGGATTGCTTGTTTTTTACGCGGAGCGTTGGTGAAATATGTTCCCACGCGGGAGCATGGGAACAAGCTGAGCTGGAGCGTGGGAACAAGGACACAACAGGTTTTTTTGAATTAGTACTTAAAAATACTACCTCCGATAAACTCTCTTAATATCGAATTTGATGGAACCAGGTCATCCGGAATATTGGAAAAATGAGCTAACATTTTGAGCAATCTTTTTGCTTCTAAGTAAACAGAAGAATATTTGGAAATATCTTGCAGAAGCGGAACAATATATTTTTTCAGTACTCCCAGTTCATAAGTAAGAGTACTGTTGAACATCATATCTGCATTTTCCTGAAATGGATAAATATTCTCACCCTCACCTGCTCGAATCGAATCCCATCTTTCCAAAGTCTGTTCTGCTGAATACCCTCTAAAATTATAATCTCGGATAATTCTTCTGAATTTTCTGGAATCAGTAGTAGGAATTCGATTGTGCGCATCGATATTAAGATTATTCAAAGCACTTACATAAATTTTTATCTTCTGATTGAAGGGAACTGAAAAAGTAAGATTATCATTCAATCCATGAATTCCTTCAAAAATTAGAATTTCGTTTTTATCGAGTTTAATTCTTTGATGGCTTTTTTTGCTTTTTCCAGTGATAAAATTAAATTTGGGAATCCGGACTTCCTTGCCATTTAAAACAGATTGCAGGTCTGCATTTAATAAATCTAAATCAATTGCATTTAAAGCTTCAAAATCGTACTCGCCATTTTCTTTTTTGGGAGATAGATGACGAGGTAGAAAATAATGGTCCATCTCAATTAATTTCGGGAAAATTCCATTAACTCGTAATTGAATTGAAAGTCTTTTGGCAAAAGATGTTTTTCCCGAAGAAGTAGGACCAGCAATTAAAACTATTTTTACATCATTATTATGTGAAATCTGATTAGCAAAATCTACGACCTTCTTCTCGTGAAGAGCTTCTTCGATCTGGATTAGCTCTGTTAATTTATAATCATTCCCAGCTCTATTCAGAGAACTCACATTATGAACCTGTAAGATATTCAACCATTTATCATGCTCCTGATGAGCTGAAAAAAGTTTTCTGGGAAAAGTGAAATTTCCATTGATTTCAGATGAATCTCTTTGGGGAAATCTTAAGATTATTCCCGGAGCATGAAAAACAAGATCAAAACTTTTAACAATCCCTGTATTATCAGCTAATTCACTCAAAAAGTAATCGTAATAATCCTCACATTTATAAATATCGATATTCTCAAATTTCAGGTTTTTTATAACATCTTCCCGATTCAGTTTTGTAAAAATTTGTGCCGCTTCTGTTGGTGAGACATTTATTTTTTCAATTGGTAATTTTAAACTTATAATTTTTTGCATTTCAGTTTTAAGTTTTTTCACATCCTCAGTAGTAATTACGTATCCTGCGAAAACTTCTCCAAAAATCCCGACACCGATAGAATGCTCTACAACAAATTTTAAATTCTGTGTGAAAAGATTGTAAAAAGCTTTTACCATCACAAATATCAGAGTGTTTTGGTATATCAGATATCCTTCGGAAGAATTTGAGCAAATACAATCCAATCTTACATCATCAGAAATTATATCATCAAGTTTTGCATATTCATAATCAATTTTACAAGTCATAATCCGACAGATTTCAATATCAATATCTTTAATAATTTTCTTTATTGATGCTGATTTAGCCAATGCCAAAGTTTTATAATGTTTACCATTTATTTTTAATTCAACTTTAAACAATATGTCCTCCAAAAATGAAATTAAAGAGATCTGCAAATAAGAAGAAAGGCTGTCTTTCTGAGGATTCTTGCATCAGGCAACTGCCTAACCGAAGAATCCACCACAGCGGACAAGTCTCATTATAAGCGGAGTTCCTTCGAGAGAAAAACAAGAAGAATTTCTCCAGTCTTCGCTCGCTTCGACTTGGCAAGCAGGATGACAATAGCACTTTATTTTACATAACTCATTTAATTTAAATCAAAATTAATATTTTTTTTATGAACTTTGAAGTCAAGTTTTTTGAAAGTTTTCTAGTGAGTACATTAAATTCCCGATATATTGATTTCCGCCTTCCTCAAAAAAGAATCAAAGTAAAACTTTTCAAAAAATTGCGTTCCAAAAATACAATTTTGGAACGAGGAGAATTTTTTTTCTGCGTTCTTCGCGAACCTGTGGTAAGCAGTATTTATCCTGTCATTATTCCATTCATTTTTCAGTTCATCATTTTGATTGACTTTAAAATAGCGGATTTTAATTGCGTCCCTCTGAGTAGAGAAATGAATAAATTAAAAAGAAATATCGTTCAACATGCAGGGATAATCTTTGGTTCGATAATTTTTGCTATGGCTTATTCCTGGTTTTTAGTTCCGTATAAGATCGCTCCCGGTGGAATCGGTGGTCTCAGTCAAATCCTGTTTCATATTTTTAATGTTCCCATCGGAATTTCGATGATTTTGTTCAACATTCCGCTTTTCATTCTCAGTTTTATTTTTATGGGAAAAAGATTTGGAGTCCGTTCGATTTTTGGAATG
>JAUWNO010000167.1 GCA_030612605.1 Armatimonadota bacterium | reverse complement strand
GTTACACTCCAGTTTTTTGAAAATTATGACACTGAAAACGGATATGATTGCTGCATGGTTGATGTAACAACAGATGGAGGACTTAACTGGATTCCTTTACGAGGAAGTTTGGGTAATGCGCCTTCCGGTAGTAGCTATGGTTGGATCACCTCAATTCTCGATCTTACAGATTATACAGGAAATGAGATCCAGATACGTTTTTATTTTGATACTACAGATTCTATCTTGAATAATTATCCCGGCTGGTTTTTTGATGATGTAGTTGTATATTATGATGGAGTTTCCTGGCTTCCCATTGAACCTGGTTCAGGCACAATTTCAGCAGGTGAAAGTATAAATATTTCTATCACTTATGATGCGACAGATCTGGAAGAAGGTGAATACACGGCAGATATTCTGGTCGCCAGCAATGATCCTTCTGAACCTGAAATAATTATTCCCGTTACCCTGATTGTGAGTTTTACCAATACAGAAAATCAAGTTGTTCCCTTCAACACAGCTCTTTATGCTAACTATCCCAATCCGTTTAATCCAACCACAACGATTTCTTTTTCAACCACAGAGAACACGGAGAACACGGAGCTTTCTATCTATAACATCAAAGGACAGAAAGTTAAAACGCTTATCAGTTTTCAGCTATCAGCTGGTCAGCATTCTGCGATCTGGAATGGGAAAGATGATAATGGCAAACCAGTTTCAAGTGGAATTTATTTCTATAAATTGAAAGCTGGCAATTATGAAAAGACGATGAAGATGATATTGATGAAATAAATGGAAAGAATTTATTGAAAAAAGCCCCAGTCTTGGGGCTTTTTTTAGGCGATTTCTATCTGTACGCAAGAGCACACTAATTGTTCGTTATCGCACAAAATCAGTTCCGATTAAAAACCTACATATTATCCTGACTAACATTTCCCACTTCATTTTCAGCCGGCTATCTTGTTGAAGGGAAAACAGATATGGATTGCAATAAACAAATTTTACGAGAAATCAGGATAATAAGTTAATCTTCCTGTCAAACTCATCCTGCTGTCCTTCTCTTTTTGATGAAAATATAAAAGATATTCCAAAGAGAAGGAACATAAGAAAAGCAAGAAGAAGTATAAAAAGAAAAAATTCATTTTTTCTTTTATTTCCCTCTCTTTACAAGAGAGGGTTAGGGTGAGTTAGATATATTGAAAAATTGAAATGGGAAATGTTAATCCTGACTTATTGATTATTATTACTTTAGAATGATGGCACAATATTTGCTTTTACATTGTTATGTAACACATTCTATCCTGAATGTGAAAATGATCTTTCACAGATATTTTCAACTTACCAAAATATACCTGTTAACAATCACATCCATCAAAATAAAATTTAGTTTAAATTAGTAAAAAATTCTGGAATAAAAAATGCTTTTATATTCTTTGAAATATTAATGGTTAAAAAAAAATTAAGGAAGTATTAATAAATGTTTAAGATGAATAAAATTATTTTCATTATCTACATTGTCATTATCATCGTAACAAGTTGCGCCAAATCTACCGAACCGGTAAGTTCCGAAGATATTCTAAAAATCGATATGTTCTATTCCACAATTGGATATGCGAGAGATATTTTTGTATCTGACAGTTTACTTTACATTGCCGAAGATCAAGGTGGTTTCTCCATTTACAATCATGCAACTAATACACAATATTGCCGTTTTACCGAATTTGAAAATGCGAGATTAATTTCTGCTGTTGAAGAAGATAGTATCCTTTTTGTTTATGATAGATACGGAGAATTTGCAGGGCTACGTGTTTTTGATATATCTGATTTGACTGTTCCTCAAGAAGATATGTTAGTAACCGGAAGAAATATTGAAGCAATCAAAACTTATAAAAATGATAATGGAACTATTGAAATTTTAGCAACTTTTGAAAACGAATACGGTTATGGTGAATACAATGGAACGTATTGGTACACTTTTTTTTATCGATATTTTCCCAATTATCTAGTAGGTTTTGATATAGATAGTTGCTATATTTACATTGGTGGAGAGCAGCTCGGACTGTACATTGTAGATAGAACAGCAACAGCATTAAACATCCTGAGTATCACAGATACTCCGGGAGAAGCTTTGGATGTAAAGCTTGTAAACAATTATGTATTTATAGCAGATAAACAGGAAGGTTTTTCAATTATAGATGTTTCGGATATTAATAATCCTGAAATAATTTTTCAGAAGGATACTTCCGGTTGGGCACAATCTATTGATGTTGAAGGTAATTATCTGGTTATTGGTTCCGGTGGTGGCGGAGTGTATTTATATGATATATCAGATGTTCAAAGTCCCCAGTTTGTTGATAGACTGGATGATGCGATTATTGGATATACTTATAAAGTTAAAATTTGGAATGGCGAGATTTTCGCTGCTACGAAAAAAGGCGTTTATAAATTATCATTTGAAATAGAATAGTGGAGGAAGAATGAGGAGATTTTTTTTAGTAATAATATTGATATTGTTTTATAGTTTTCTTTTTGCAGATTGGATTGAAATAGATTCCAACAGTGAAAAGTTATTTGAATGCAGAACCTCTAACCTGGAACAAACAGAATTACATTTTACGCTCGATGGATATGAAATCGAGAGTATCGGAAAGAATGGCAAAACATTTCAGAGAATATCTTATGCCAATGAAGGCGAATTCATAGATGTAGGCAAACCGGATTTACCATGTTTTTCTCGTTTAGTAGCTATACCCAATCAGGGTGAAGTATCTGTTGAAGTTACAAGTTTTGAAAAGGAAATCATCTCGGATATTACTATTTATCCACGACAGCCTTTAAAGCTCGATGGTGAGCTTAATGATTTTCCTTTTACGATAGACAATGATTTCTATTCTGGAGAGGAAATATTTCCGGCAACTATAACTGAAATTGAAGAGCCTGCCATCATGCGGGATTTTCGAGTGGTGAGAGTGACTGTAAATCCCTTCCAATACGATCCGCAGAAAAAAGAACTTTCGATTTTTTCTAATGTAACTCTGCAAGTTCATACACAGGGAACTGAAGGTGTGAATTGTAAACTGGATACAAAACCAGAATCGAGCATATTTTCTTCAATTTATAAATCAACCATCATAAATTATGAAGAAGTGAGATCTCGAGGTGATGAATTTATACCTCCTATGATTCTTTTCATATATCCAAGTAGTCTTAATCCGCAGACTTCCTGGTTAGATTCTTTAGCACTTTGGAAGCATAAGAAAGGTTTTGATGTAGTTTTGGCAAGTACTGCAGTAACCGGAACATCGATGTATAATATAAAATCTTACATTCAGGATGCTTATGATAATTGGGATAATCGACCGGATTTTGTCTGCTTGGTTGGAGATGCAAGTGGTTCATACAGTATTCCAACCGGTTATTCCGGATATGGAGAAGGTGATCAGGTTTACACACGTCTTGATGGAACTGATATTCTCGCTGATGTTTGGATTGGCAGGTTATCATTTACCAGTCCATTCGAGCTTCAAACAATAGTTTACAAAATCTTACATTATGAAAGAGAACCATACATGGGTAATACAGCTTGGTATGAAAGAGCTCTCCTGGTTGGAGATCCGAGTCAATCTGGTCAAACAACCATTTCTACCAGCAAATCTATCAAAGAAGCGATAACAGAACATAATGATAATTTTATTTTTGATGAAGTTTACAGCAGTCCGTTTGTTTCCCAGATGGCGACCAGTTTCAATACAGGTGTAAGTTACATGAACTATCGTGGATGGATGAATATGAGTGGGTGGGGTAACTCAAACATATTATCACTTACTAATGGTTTTATGCTGCCTTTTGCAATGTTTCTTACGTGTGCAACTGGTAACTTTGCTTCCGGTACTGCTCGCAGTGAAGTTTTCTTGAGAGCGGGTCAACCAAATGAACCAAAAGGAGCCATAGGTGCTGTGGGAACTGCAACTACAGGAACTCATACAAGTTTCAATAATTCAGTATGCGGTGGCACGTATTATGGTATTTTTGCTGAAGGAATATATTATATGGGCGGAGCTCTGAACAGGGGAAAAATTAATCTCTATAATAATTTTTCCGGAGCTGGTCTTGCTGGATATGTCGAAAATTTTTCTTACTGGAATAATTTAATGGGAGACCCTTCCTTAGAATTATGGACAGGAGTACCGCAACCTCTCAATGTATCCTATGAAACAAATGTAAGCTTAGGCACTAACTTTTTGGAAATATTTGTAACTCATGAATTTGGAACACCATTAGAAGGTGCCTGGGTTACAATCCTTAAAGGTGATGATGAGATTTTTGAAACCGGACTTACAGATGCTGATGGCATGATAATTCTACCAATCAACACATTAAATACAGGAGAAGCATCAGTAACGGTTACGAAACATAATTACATCCCGCATTTGGGAAGCTTTAACATTGAAATCATGAATCAGTTTGTGAATATTTCGGGTGTTATAATCGATGATGATAATTCAGGAACATCTTCTGGCAATGGTGATGGAAATATCAATCCGGGAGAAGATATTGAGCTTGTAGTAAGTCTGAAGAATTTTGGCACGAATTCTGTTTCTAATGTGACCGCAACTCTTTCTTCAGATAATCCTGATGTAACAATTACAGATGATTATGAAGAATATGGCACGATATTTCCCGGAGCAGTTGCCGGCTCTTCAGATGACTTTGATTTTTCCGTTTCAACTTCTACTTTAGGAAGTTCCGAAATCGAGTTTGATCTATTAATTGAGGATTCTTCCGGTAACAGTTGGACGGATAAGATTTATCTTACAGTATTCGGAATATATTTTGATTTTACAGATTATGCAATCATAGGTGGTAACAACCAGCTTGATCCCGGTGAAACAGCCCAGATGACAGTAACTCTGGAGAATATTGGTTCGATCACAGCCTTTGGAATATATGGAACCCTGATAAGCAATGGAGATGCTATCGAAATTGATGATGCTGAGGGTTATTTCGGCACAATCCTGCCAAATAATGCGGGCACAAATAGCTCTAATACATTTCAGGTTACAGCCAATACCCAGATAATTCCCGGTTCTCAATATATTCTTAACCTCGAATTATACAATGCAATAGGATTTTCACAGACTTTATCATTCATAATAGAAGTGGGAGAAGTATCAGTAACCGATCCGTTAGGAGCAGATAGTTACGGATATTATTGTTATGATGATGAAGATATTAATTATTTTCAAGCTCCCATTTATAACTGGATTGAAATCGATCCTACCTATGGTGGTCCCGGCACAATCCTGCCTATGAACGATAATGGCAACAACGGAGATATCGAGATTGTCAATCTTCCATTTACTCTGCGTTTTTATGGTATGATTTATGATGAAATCAGTGTTTGTTCCAATGGGTTTATATCTCCTGGTATTACAGAAGAGTTTTCTTATATGAACTGGACAATTCCCGGACCTCTGGGACCTTCTCCCATAATTGCTCCATTCTGG
>JAUWNO010000131.1 GCA_030612605.1 Armatimonadota bacterium | reverse complement strand
ATTGCTTTATTACCAAGAATTTTTTGAATTTCTGATTTTTCCCTTTCAAAGATATCTTGCCAATTTTTATCATACTCAGCTACTTTTACGATTCCCTTTTCCAGACCTATCATTTCAAACTCCTGATAATTTCTGACGCTTTTCTCATGCTAAGCGGATCAACAAATAATGTTTTCTGATTTTTATAAACCACATAACCAGCAGGACTTCCCTTTGGTTTTCTCACAAAACGAATTTGCGTGTAATCCACGGGCACATTAGAAGATTTTTTTGCTTTGCTGAAATAAGCAGCCAGCCTGCTGCAAATAATTTTCAGATTTTCCGGCAATTCTTTTTTAGCCAAATTCCTCAGAATCACATGCGTACCCCGAAATATCCGTGTATGAAACCACCAATCGTGTGGTTTGGCAAATCGCGTTGTGAGTAAATCATTTTCTTTGCTGGTTCTACCAATAATTATTTCCCAATTTTCGTCAACCTTCAATTTTTTAAGCTTTATATCTTTTCTCTTATTTTTTTTTGAGTAACTTTTTTCTTCAATAATAAAATCTTCATCAATTTCTTGAATTTCTCTGTTTATTATCTCGATTTCATTTTCGGTTTTTGCAATCTGCTGACCGATTATTTTTTTTCCATTTTTAGCTTTTTTATATTTTTTAAAATAATAATTTATATTCTGCTGAGCATTTTTCTCTGAAAACAAATCTATTTCAATTTCAGGAAAACCCTCCAAAAAATAATTTTTCAGTTTTATAGAATTCATGCCGGTTTTTATTTTATCAAAACTTGATTTGAGGAGTTCAGCTTTCTGTTTCCAAAAGTTTTCTTCTTTTGCATCAGAAAGTTCTATCTCTAATTTTTTTAGCTTTTTCTGTTTTTTTTGGATTTGTTTTTCAAATTGATTAATTTTTTTCTGCTTTAGTTTTTCATTTCTCCGCTTTAAAATACCATCATAATAAAGATGTTCAAAGAATAAATTAATTTCATCAAATCTCTCCTCTTTTTGAGAGTTTTCGATTATTTTTAAATTGGAATCGAATGAGACGGGAAAATGAATCTCTTCCAAAATATTTTTATATTCTGAATTCGGAATCATATATTTTGTATTCGGAAGAATCTGTCTTTGTGAATTTTCCGCAAAACTTATTTTTTTCCAGCAATCAATTATGACATTGTCCGATTTTGTTAAAATGAGATTCTGGAAACGGTTTATTAATTCAATAATTAGAAAATAGTTTTGTTTTTGATTGTAAATATCCACCTTTGAAAACTCAAGTGTAATAATTCTATCTTTCTCAGAAATATTAACCTTTTCCAATTTTGCCTTAGAAAGATGATTATTGAAAATTATTAATCTTTTATCATATGAAAATGGTAATTTTCCTGAATCAGTAAAGAAACAAAAACTATCTTCAGAAGATAAATTGATCTGGAGAAATTGCCTTTCCTTTTGGGAAAAAAAGGCGAATTGGTCTTCAAACCTTTTGATTTCTTTTACGGTTATATTCAGGTTTTTGTAACTATTAACCCATTCAGCCAAATATTTATATTTCATGAAATCCTCTAATTTTTCGAAAGGAAAAATTTCGTGAACAGGAAAAAAAAGGCTTTATTTTTGTCTATAAATTTAGCTCTAATAAATCTGTTCGAGATAATATCCTTGACATTCAAAACATTTGTTATTTTTTTAATATAAATAATATTGGAGGTAAACTAAGATGAAAAAAGTACTCTTTTTATTAATGCTGATTATTCCGATTTTAATTTTTGCCCAGGATGAAGAACCCGCATCAGACGGTCTTAATATGGGCGGAGGAATTGGCACTGTTTTGATGGGCGGTGAAACATATTCACAAATCCGTCTGATGCCAGAACTGGTTCTGGGTAAATTCGGTTTAGGATTGGATATCGAACTACTGATAGACAGCGAAGGAAACATTCGTGAAGAAGATTGGGATGATTTTGAGGACTACGTAAATAAGATTTATTATTTACGTTATGGTCAGCGTGGTGATTCCTTTTTTGGTAAAATCGGAGGATTCCCATATTATACTTTAGGACATGGGCTGATTATGAAAGATTATTCAAATATGTTAAGATATCCCCAGGTAAGACAGCTCGGAGTTCAGTTGGGAGGTAAACTTCCGTTTGCAGGTTTGGAGCTGGAAGTATTCACTTCAAATATTACAGAGAATGATATTTTAGCTGGAAGGATTGTCACAGCACCATTAAAAGATATGAACCTTCCGATAATCAGTAACATTAAATTCGGTGCTACAGTTGTTCATGATGCAAACCAGTATAATGGACTGCTCGATTCTGATGATGATAATTATGCTGATGTTTTTGATGACTTTCCTGATAATGCAAACTATCACAATTTAGTAGATTACGAAATAGAATTTTATCAAAGTCTTTATGAAGAGCTTTTCTCGGATACAACTGGCTTTCAAAACTGGTTTGAAAATTCACCAACTCTGAATGAACTGAGAAATCCATCTATGAGCGAACTTGGAGAAGAGGAAATCACAGTTTTCGGTGTAGATTATGAAATTCCATTATTACAAACCGACCTTCTCTTTTTCAGCCATTATGGTGAAATGGCTCAAATCGTTGATCATAATATGGGTTTTATATTTCCAGGATTTTATGCCCAATTCCTGATTTTCCAAATGAACCTGGAATTCAGAATGTATCAGGATGATTTTATGCCTGCATATTTTAATAATCTTTATGAAGAGCAGCGAGCAGTAGTGTATGGTGATACAGTTATCCTAAAAGAATCTCTACTGGATTACACAACCGAATCCAAAGGATGGCATGCAAGTTTAACATCTAATTTGTTTCGAGTTCTTTCGTTAACAGTTACTTATGAAGATATGTACGGAGAAGATGAAAGAGTAAAATCTTTATGGGGAAAACTTGCTTTCAATAACACCTTCATTCCAAAACTGAGTATTGCTGAGGTTAATTATTCTCAAACAGGTTTTGAAAAACTTAAATATTTCAAAACACCTTCTTCTTTAATTGAAGGAAGACTTGGTTTTTCAATGTCCGCCAATACTGAACTTGTCGGAACTTACCAGGAAAGATATGTTGATCTGGATGGAAACGGAAAAATAAAAGGAAAAGATGAAACCATAAAAACGATGAATTTCGGTGTTGAATTCAGGTTTTAATTTTTTCTAATCTTACGAGTAAAACTTCCGAAGTTTTAAAAACTTCGGAAGTTTCTTAAGGAAAAAAATGTTTAATTTCGGCTGGATAGATGCTCACTGCCATCTGATAGAAAAAAGAATTTCCGATAACCTGGAAAAAGAAATCTCTGAAGCAATCCAATTGGGAATAACCGGTTTCATTTCTTCTGCTCTCTGCAAAGAGGAATATGAATGTATAAAACTTGTTAAATTTCAAAAATTTAACAAGTTTTATAAATGGTGTGCTGGCATCCATCCGAATTATAAAAAAAGCACTGAAGAAGATTTTGAGCATCTCGTTGAATTATGTGATAAAAAAAAAATAATTGCAATTGGTGAAATCGGTTTGGATGGACGGAAAAATAATTCCGAATGGCAAAAGAAAATTTTACTTAAACAGCTCGATCTGGCAAAAAACTATGACCTTCCTGTTATCTTTCATACAGTTAAAAAATATTATGTGCTTTATAAAATCCTCAAACAGGATTTCCCCAAGGTGCGTGGATTTCTGCATAGTTATAACGCTTCTTTAGAAATCACAGAGTTGTTCTCAAAGTATGATCTTGCATTTTCTTTAAATGCGAAAATCCCAAATACAAGAGTTCTTGAATTTATTATGAAAAGAGGATTTTTCTTTTTTGAAACCGATGCACCTTATCAGAAACCTGAAAACTCAAAAGATGATTTTAATCATCTGAAAAATCTCATCCGGGTTGTAGATAAAGTTTCAGAAAAGACGAATATCGAAAAAAATGTTTTGAAAGAAAAACAATTTGAGAATTTTCAAATGTTGTTTGATTAATATTTGAAGAAGACTTGTTAAATTTAAAAATTTTTGTGACTTTTGTGCATTTTAGTGGTTAAATAATGAATCAATTTTCAAGAACAGAACTACTTTTCGGAAAAGAAGCAATTGAAATATTTCACAAAACCAGGGTTGCTATTATGGGTCTTGGCGGAGTTGGTTCATTTGCTGCGGAAGCATTGGCACGAAGTGGAATCGGAGCTTTTTTATTAGTAGATTTCGATAAAGTCAGTCTTTCCAATCTCAATCGTCAATCACAAGCTTTACATAGCACAATTGGCAAATTGAAAACCGAAGCGATGAAAGAGAGGATTCTGGATATCAATCCTAATGCTGAAGTTGATATTTATTCTGATTTTTGTGCAATTGAATCCAGAGACTTTCTGCTTAAAAATGTAGATTTTGTGGTTGATGCGATTGATAGTTTAGGTCCGAAATCCGGATTGCTTGAAGCAGTTTATAAGAAGAAAATACCTGTCATTTCTGTGTTGGGAGCAGCCAGCAGATTTGATCCATCCAAAATAGAACTTTGTGATATTTCCAAAAGCCGGATTTGTCCCCTGGCAAAAAAAGTGCGTAAGTATCTTCATAGAAGAGGAATTATAAAAGGAATACCTGTGATTTATTCTTATGAAAAACCAATTGCTCAATTTACTCATGAAGCCGGAGCAGAAGCAGAATGGATTTCCGGGCGGGGAAGAAAGCGCGGTACTCTGGGTTCGGTTGTTTATATTCCAGCTATTATGGGAATGTGGGCTGCCAGTTATGTGCTGAGGAAACTGGCAGGGAAGATTTAGCTCACGGATTTTCACGGATGAAAACGGATCACACAATAACTTTCTGAAGCTTCTCATAGAATGGACTCCTATGAAACCAAACATTGAATATTGAAGATTAATAATAATGAAAATGAATAACTCCAAAGCAAACTTCATCTTTTCTTCGTAAATCGTAAATCGATGTTCCTTGTTCGATATTCAATTCTTACAAAATTTAAAGTTTAGATGTCTGTTCTTCACCCCGTTAGATATTGGTCTAATCAATAACAAGAAAAACAAAATCAAGTATTATCTAACGGGGTAAAATTAAGATTCGGAAAGTTTTCTCTTAACCTGCTTTTCCAATCCTTCTTCATCTCAACCTTCCGAATCTTCTTGCGAGAGAAAAATTGGAAGAAAAGCTTCGGAATGAACTTGACTCGTGACGCAGTGCGAGTTGAGAACATTCAGCACTTCCATCATTCCCAACTCACGCTTCAGTTTTCATTTTATTACGCCCAGACAAGTCGCTGCGAGTAAGGTCTGATTCAAACAAAAAAGAAATTTTTTATAAAATCGCCTATTACAGTTTTCAAATTATTGTTGACATAGTTAATAGCTTAAAGAATAAGATTCTCACATAAAAATTATGTAAGTAAAAGAGGAAATTATGGACTATAAAGATATTAGATGGGAACAACGGTTTTCAAATTATCAAAAAGCATTATTTCAACTGAAAAAATTTATTGATAAAGGTGAACTTTCAGAACTTGAAAAGCAAGGTCTGATAAAAGCTTTTGAATATACTTACGAACTTGCCTGGAATACAATAAAGGATTTTTTGGAATATCAGGGAACTAAAGATATTATCGGATCACGAGATAGTTTTAGAGAAGCTTATAGAGCTGGAATAATTACTGATGCTGAAACCTGGATGGATATGCTGAAAAGTAGAAATAGAACTTCACATATATATAATGAAGAAATTGCAGAAGAAATATGTAATTCAATTTTAGATAAATATTTTTCTCTTTTTGTTTTATTAAAGGATAAAATGAAACAATATCAGAGAAATTCAGAACAAACAACTTTTGACAAGGATTAAGATGCATTTTGGGTTAAAAGAAAATATAATAAATCAAATTAATTCTGTATTTGAAAAAAGAAAATGTATTGAAAAAGTTATTATTTATGGTTCCAGAGCAAAAGGAAATTATAAACCCGGTTCTGATATCGATCTTACTTTAATAGGTAAAAAAATAAATCTTCAGGAATTGAATAAAATCGATTTGTTACTTGATGATCTTCTTTTGCCCTGGATTTTTGATTTGTCAATTTATCGTTATATTCATAATCCCGATCTGATTGAACATATCAATAGAAAGGGGAAAATTTTCTTTTCAAAAAAAAATAAAGATTCTTTTATGAATTGACTTTCCGAAGCTTCCCCCAAAGGAATTCCCTCAATTAAGATTCGGAAAGTTTTCTCTCAACCTTCTTTTCCAATCCTTCTTCATCTCAACCTTCCGAATCTTATTGCGAGAGAAAAATTGGAAGAAAAGCTTCGGAAAGTTTTTTCTCAACCTGCTTTTCCAATCCTTCTTCATCTCAACCTTCCGAATCTTATTGCGAGAGAAAAATTGGAAGAAAAGCTTCGGAAAGTTTTTTCTCAACCTGCTTT
>JAUWNO010000037.1 GCA_030612605.1 Armatimonadota bacterium | reverse complement strand
TGTAGTTACAAACACTCCACCAGCTATCAGTCCATTCCCATACATTGCCAGCCATATCGTAAACTCCATAAGGAGAGGGGCTGTCCGTTGTTTGGAAACCATTATGGTTTTCTCCATTGTAATAGCCTACTGGTGTGGTCCCGCTATCAAACGGGTCTCCGCTATCCTGATAGTTCGCTCTGCTCCCGTCAATGCTGTTTCCCCATGGATAATAATATCCAGTATTTCCACGAGCTGCTTTTTCCCATTCCTGTTCTGTTGGTAAATTTAAACCGTAATATTCCGCAAATGCCCAGCTACCAAACCAGGTTACACACACTACTGGATGGTTGTTAAAATTTCCAGTATTATATCCAGAAGGGACATTAATGACAAATGAACTTCCATTCCAGGAAATTCTTGCGTAATTGAATGATGATGGTGTTCCCAGATCGTAGAAATCATAATTTCCAGCAGGATAATTGTTATCCCCTTCGTAATATCCAACTACATCACCATATTCTATCCAAATATTACCTGCTGCATAAACTTCTTCAAGATATTCTACATACTGCTGGTTTGTAACTACATATTTCATTATCTCGTAGTCATAAGGTATATTTCGTGTTACATTAAATTGTCCATAAATATAATTACCTGCCGGCACATTACACCATTCAATAGGTGTTGGTGGAATAACAGTTTCAAATTCCCAAATATCACCAGTAGTAGAATCAGAGTGGACATCATTAGCTACAACTTTCCAGTAATACATAGTTTCATAATATAATACACCAGGATCATAACTTGTTTCACTTTGTCCGGTATTAACAAGGGGTGGATTCGAAGATGTGCCAAAATAGACATCATAAGTTAGAGGGTCACCGTCAGGATCGATACAATCCCAAGATAAATCTGCATAAATTGATACTGAATTAGCATTATCTGCAGGGAATGGATTTGAGGGTATTCCTGGTTTTGAATTATCTGGTCGTGTATTATCAGGTCCTGTGCTTTCTTTACTGCAATAGAAGTAGAAAAGCGATACTATTATTAGCATAACTAATAAGATTTTTGCTTTTTTCATTTTTTTTACCTCCATTTTAGGCTTTTTTTATCGGTTTTAAGTCAGAGAATAAACCTGACTGTTTTGATTATCGAAATTTTTGATTTGTTTCTAACAATAAATTAGTTTCATTTTACAATTTCCTTTTTTGTTACTGTTCGCTCAACTCTTTTTCTCACATTTAAGTTGCTTGTAACATCTATATCCACGCCCACTATTTTATTGTGGATAACTAACTTATAGTTACAATAAAATAGTTGTGTGATAAATACAAACATTATTTATCACACAACTATTCTTTTTCATCTTAAAATTTCAAACTATCCAGCGGATTTTCAATTTTTTTTAATCTTACATTAGTAATATGAGTGTATATTTCGGTTGTTTTCATATTCGCATGCCCTAAAATCTTCTGTATAAATCTCAAATCCTCACCTCCCTCTAATAAATGAGTAGCGAAACTGTGACGCAACGTATGAATTGAAGCATTTTTGTCAATATTTGATTTTCTGAGCGAAGAATAAAAAATCTCCTGTACACTTCTTTTACTATATTGCTCACTATCCAAACCTTCAAACAACCATAATTTTGGCTTATATTCTCTAAAATATTTTCTCAACAGGACAATTAATTCCTTTGCTAAAATAGTCGTTCTATCTTTTTTCCCTTTTCCGCCACGAATATAGATCAGCTTTCTTTCTCCATCGATGTCGGCAATTTTCAGATTCACCACTTCACTTAATCTCAAACCTGCCGAATAAACCGTTGATAAAATGGCTTTATGTTTCAGATTAGGTGTACAACTGAGTATTTTCTTAACTTCTTCTTTACTCAAAACAACCGGTAATTTCCTTTCTTTTGATTTCGGTATTTCAAAATAGTAAGATTTTGTTTCTCTGCGTAATACTTTCTCAAAAAAGTATTTTATCGCACAAATTACAATCTTTTGATATGATAGCGAAATGTTCTTTTTCTTGATCAATTGAAGCATATATTCTTTAATATTTTCATCGGTTAAATCTTGTGGATTTATTGTTTTGAAATATTTAAAGAAATTTATAATTTGCTCTTTATAAGCTCTGATCGTGTTTTCACTATATCTTTTCAAAGTAAGCTGATCGATAAAATCTTTCAATGCTTTATCATAAGAATGTTTGGAGATTTCTTCTTTATTTTCCTTTTTGGGCTTGACGAAAAATAACGCTACAAATTGATCTAAACACATTTTGTCTTGCGGCATTACCCAACTTTTCTGAGGTCCGCTAAAATAACATCCTCGAATTTTCACAGCATGAATTTTCTGAAATCGAAAAGAAAAAACTTCGATTTTGTATCTGTTCTTAGAAATTGGAGTTAAACAGTAATTTTTTGTTTTTATTTCTTTCATCTATCATTTCCCTCCTTCTTCCCTTTATCCTTTATCCTTCATCCTTTATCCTTTATACTTTATACTTTATCCTTTATCCTTTATCCTTCATCCTTTATCCTTTATCCTGTTTTACACATCCAAATTATCCAGCGGACTTGTTATCGAATTCAAATCTCGTTTGCTTACTTTCAGATATTTCATGGTAGTTTTGCTGTTTTTATGTCCGAGCATTTGCTGAATATATCGAATATCCACACCTTTTTCTATCAGGTGAACGGCAAAAGAATTTTTTAGAATAGTTAGATTTGCCGGTTTGGAAATTCCGCTTTTCTTTACGGCAATTTGAAATGCTTTCTGCAGATTCCGTTTAGAATATTGCACACCTTTCCTCATCTCAAATAGCCACTCAAAAGGATGATATATCTTATAATATTCTCTTAATAGATTCAATACTTTTGGAGATAGAACTACTGATCTATCCTTATTACCTTTAACACTACTGATAAAAATTTTCATATTTTCGGAATCGATATTTTCAGATTTCAGATACATTATTTCACTCGGAGTTAATCCTGCCGAGTAGATCAGAAAGATCATACATCGATCTCTTAAATTATCGATACATTTTAGAATCTTGCTGACTTCCATTTCATTTAAAACTTGCGGAAGTTTCTTTTCTCGCTTCGGTCTTGGTAAATAGTAATCATCGATTTTTCTTTTCAGCACTTCCTTATAATAAAATTTGATTGAATTGATTGCCTGATTCTGAGCTGAAACAGAATATTTCTTTTCATTCACCAGGTAAAGTAAGAATTCACGGATCTGTTCTTTTGTAATATTTTCTGGTTTCACTTCCTGATAATATCTTAAAAACCTATTAAAATGTCGCTTGTAACTTTTAATTGTTGGCTCACTATAATTCATTAATTTCATTGTTTCAAGATATTCTAACGGGAAAGTATTTTCTAAAGAATTACAGGAAATTTTATTATTAAATACTCTCATTTTTTGAACAATCTTTCACGGGAATGACAGGTTAATTTTCAATTTTCAATTTTCAATTTTCAATTTCTTTCTATATTCTTCCAACCCTTTCCTTAAAATATCCATTGCAGTTTTAAGATCATTTTCATTGAGAACATAAGCTATTCTTATCTCATTTTTTCCAATTCCGGATGTGGCATAAAATCCCTGGGCAGGTGCAAACATCACAGTTTCATTATTAACCGAGAATTCTTCCAGAAGCCACCTGGCAAAATCTTCCGCATCATCAATGGGCAGCTTGGCAATAATGTAAAAAGCTCCTTGAGGTTTAATGCACACAATTCCTTCAATTTTTTGCAGTTCATCAAAAACGATATTTCTCCGCTTATCATATTCCCTCAGGATTTCCACAAAATATTGTATTTCAATATCGATGCAGGCATTAGCAGCAAGCTGGTCAATCGTGGGCGGACATAAACGAGCTTGAGCAAATTTCAAAACAGAAGCTATTAATTGTTTATTTCTTGAAATCAAGCAGCCAATGCGAGCACCGCAAGCACTGTATCTTTTGGAAATGCTGTCCACCATAATTGCGAGTTCTTCCATTCCGGCTATATCCAGAATACTTGTATGAGTAAGACCATCATACACAAATTCACGATATACTTCATCGGATATTATGAAGAGATTATTTTCTTTGGCTATTTTTGCTGCTCTTTCAATATCTTTCTTCGGATAAACAGTACCTGTAGGATTCCCCGGATTGCACAACATAATAGCTTTGGTTTTGGCAGAAATAAGAGATCTGATTTCATTATCGCTTGGCAGGCAAAATCCATTTTCAACCTGAGTGGTTAAAGGTACTATTTTCACTCCTGTCATTGAAGCAAAGCCATTATAGTTTGTATAAAACGGTTCCGGAGTGATAATTTCATCTCCCTGATTGCAGGTGGCGAGCATAGCAAAAATTATAGCTTCAGAGCCGGCAGTTGTTACGATAATATCGTCAACATCGATCGTGATGTTATGTTTACCATAATAATTCACAAGATTTTCACGATAAATATCGAGTCCCTGCGAAGGACCATAAGCTAAAACTTTGTCATGATAATTTGCATAAACATCCAGCATCTCTTTTGGTGTTTCGATATCCGGCTGCCCGATATTCAGATGATAAATCTTTATTCCTCGTTTTTTTGCATTATTTGCAAAAGGCATCAGTTTCCTGATGGGTGAAGCTTGAATATTTATGGCTCGTTCTGAAAGTTTCATAATTTCCTCTTTTATATTTTTTCCACGAATTTCACTAATTTCACGAAATCTCTTTCATTGATGCAAACTGATGAATAATCATTGATGCAAACTGATGAATTTGATTTAAACTGATAAATTCAAGTAAAGAATAATTTCATAATATGTGTTCTATGAAACCAAACCTTGCGAATGGTTAGATACAGAGGAATTCATCTTGTTAAACCTTCGCAATGGTTGATTCCTATTTCCTGACCATTACGGAGGTTTCGTTCCACAACCATCCGTAAGGTCTTGGTTTCTCGTATCCAAGCCCCAGCTTGGATACGCATTTTCAGGCTTACAAACTCCAGAATTTTGTAGTCAGAGGAGATTCCCACTTTCGTGGGAATGACAAAAAAATGGAATGACAAAGAATTAAGAATGATAAAGTTTTCATTTTTTGATTTTATTCTCCAGAGTTAATTTATCCATAACTTCCTGAACTAATGCTAATTTACTTTTAACTTCATCTTTAGATTTTATGTAAATCGGTTTACCATAACTTACATTAATTTTAGTAAATGGAATCGGTAACCTGAATCCATCCCATGAATTGAAAACTTTTTCTCTTTGGATATCAACAGCCACAGGAATAATGGGAAGATGCGTGAAATAAGCAATATACAATAAACCATCCTTTATTTTTTCTTTTGGACCTTTAGGTCCATCCGGTGTTACACCAATAGAAAATCTTCTTGAGAGTTTTATGATTTCTTTCACAGCTTTGCTTCCACCTCTTCTGGATGAGCCGCGGACAGGCTGAAAACCGAGTACTTTTGCCGGACCGGCAATTAATTCACCATCTTTGGAAGATGAGACTAAAATTACGATTTTTTCAAATTTTCTCAGTAACAACAAAGGAATTATATTTCGATGCCAGAAAGCGTAAATTACAATTCCTTTTGAATGGGGAGTTAAAAGTTTATATCTGAAAGTAAATCCTAACAATAATAAAAATACGGCGATGATATGTTTTTCGATAAAAAAAACGATTTTATTCATTCAGCAAGTTCTCAATGATTTTTGCAACTTCTTTGGATGCTGATTTTATTCCCAAAATTTCGTGAAGTTCTTTTAATTCTTCCGAAATTTTATCGTATTTCTCTTTTGAATTTATGATTTCCAAAGTCTTATTATAAATTGATTTTCCATTTGCTTTATCCTGAATTAATTCCGGAATAATGTCTTTATCCAATACAATGTTCGGTAACCCAATTCTTTTTATTTTGATAAAACGCTTGCCAAGTTCATAGGAAATTTTGCTGGTTTTATAGACGATCAGAAATGGAGTTCCGAGATAGGCAGTTTCCAGGGTTGCAGTGCCGGAAGTAACCACCAGAAAATCGCAATATTTCATCATTTCATAATTGTGATTTTTTATGATTTTAATATTTTGATTTTCAGAATTTTCAATGGTTTGCCGAAAAAGTTTATCAGAAACAGTTACAGCTTTGGATATCAGGAATTCATATTTCTCAACATCAAAAAAAGAAATTGATTTGATGTATTCCGGTAACATTTTTTTGATTTCAGTATCCCTGCTTCCCGGTAGAAATCCTAACCATTTTTTATTCAGATTAAGATTATATTCTTTGGCAAAATCTTTTCTTATCAGCCGGATTTCGATTTCTTCGGAAATGGGATGACCAACAAATGAAGATTTCACATTTTCTTTTTTAAAATATTTTTCTTCAAAAGGAAGGATAAAAGCAACATAATCAGTGTATTTTTTCAGTTGAAAAATCCTTTTATGTTTCCAAGCCCAGAATTGAGGGCAAATAAAATACAGAACTTTTATTTTGAATTTGTGAGCCATTTTTGCAATGCGCATATTAAGACCCGGGTAATCTGTGAGTACAACTAAATCCGGAGGATTCGTCTTGAAGATTTTCTTTATTTTAATTTCCACTTTTAGAAAGAAGAAAAGGTGTTTGATAACTTCGGAAAAACCCATCACAGAGAAGCGTTCAAAAGGGAAGATTGGAATTAATCCTGCCTTTTGCATATTTTCTCCGCCAATTCCAAAATGGGTTATATTTTTGTTGTTTCTATTTAATTGCGAAATTACTTTTGAAGTGTGCAGATCACCGGAATTTTCTCCGGCAATCCAGAATATTTTTCGAGAAAATGTCATTAATTGAGATCTTCAAATAAATTATCAATTTTTGATAAATGATCCTCATCCAATGAAAAATTAATATAATCGGCAAAAACATCCAGGATAACAAGTGCATTTACATTTGCATCTTCTCCCTCCAGGCAGGAAAGACGCTTATGGAATGCACTGTTTACTTCGTGAATTTCTTCGTAAAGGTCGATCAGTCCCTGCATGTTCCAATCCGGCTCAAGACCTTTCTTTTTCCTGAGATATTGTTTTACAAGATACATAGACATTGAGCGGTACATCGTTTCTTGAATACTGGCAAAAGGAAGATGAAAACGAACCATCGGTTTTAAATTCGCCAGAATTGGACAACCTGAAGCCGGCATATATATTCCTAAGATGGAGCTGACTCCAGTCTGAATAGATGTTCTCTTGCAATATGTACGTTCAGGAGTTTCTATACGTACATCCACTTCCTCATAAGAAACCGAATCATTGAAGAAATGAACAAGCTCAACAAGGTTTGCAGCGACCGGACAGTGAGAAAAATCTTTGGGATCTAAAGGGCAATTCGGACACTGGCAAAATGTAAGTTCCGTCCATTGAGGAAGTTTTTCATGAGGTTTACTGACAACTTTCAAAGTTTTGGGGTCTATAAAAACTTCAAATTGCTTTAAAACTTTCTTTTTATTAGAAAAAGTATATACGAATTTAATATGCTTTTCTGAACTGCTTCCCATCCGTTCCTCCATAATGCTTTTACAAAAGCACCCAATTCCAATTATAGATTTTAAATCAATTTTTTTTTGTTAAAAATTTGTCAAGATAATCGCTGTAAATTTTGCAAATTATATGAAGATTAATGCAGAGAAATAAATTAAAGCTAAACTTATGATTCCGGGGAGAGCTAATTTTTTGACAAAATCCTTATATTTTGTTTCGAAAAATTCAAGTGAAAAAGAGACGCACGGATGAACCGGAGAGATCATATAACCGATAAAAACAGCACTATACATTATTCCGAATATTAGAGGTGTCATTGCTGTTAATCCAAATTTGGCAATAAAAATGGGCACCAGAATAGAAATGGGAAGTTGAATTCTACCGGTTACAAAACCCAGAAATGCTCCGATAAAAATGATTAGAAAATTCATTGAGAAAACAGCTTTTGCAATTTCATCAGACACATCAGAAGCTTTGAAAATATTCAGAAAAAGAAAGACTCCAATTATTATCAGGAAGAATTTCCACGGTTTCATTTTTAGGATGATCGGTTTGAAATCTTTAATTTTTATTTTTCCTAAAAAAGCAGTTAATATCAGGCTTACAGAAATTCCCATTAAGAGTGAGATTTCGTCCATTATTTTCAGTTTTGTAAGAGTCACGTGAATTATGGGAGCAGAAAGAATAATAAAAATTGGAGTTAACAGTTTTTTGTAATCTATTTTATGAGGGGTTGGCATTCGCCCGGAAATGTTTTTTAATAAAAAAATGTAACCCAGAATGCTCAAAATGAAAAAGGTTGGAATTATATAAATCAAAACAGAATAAAGATTTAAGCCTGCTATTTTGGCACTTGGCAATAATGCTCCCAATGGATAAATTAAAATTAAAACATGACGAAACCAGACATTAATCGCTACAAAAGTTTCATCTTGAATATCTTCTCCTGCTTTGAGCAGCATTGGTGCTGAAAGAAGTGCTCCTCCGGGAAGAGGTAACAATCCCAAAAAAGCCGGTGCAAAAGCAAGGAATCCTTTCCTGCTTATTTGCAGATTATTAACCAGGTTTCCGAGCAGACCCGATGTTTGTAATGCCCTGCCAATAATCGGGATAAGACCTACAGCCAGAGCTAAAAGTAAAATCGAAACATCTGTTAATGTGTGGGCAATTTCTGTAAATAATTGATTTATTTTGAGGTTGAAGATACCCAGAATTAAAGCACCAATCATCATGCCGAGCCAGAGATTTTTCCGGGCAATAATAAGCAATAAGGAAAGTGATAAAATGAAACTCAACCAGATCAGCATCTAGGCAATTCCTAAAATAACTTTTCTGTTGCGAGGTCCGTCAAATTCGCAAAAGAAGATTCCCTGCCAGGTGCCGAGAACCAGATTTCCATTGCTGATAAGAATTTCTTGTGAACAACCTACGATTGTACTTTTTGTGTGAGCATCGGAGTTTCCTTCGAGATGGCGGAATTGTGCAAGATGCGGTGATATTTTATTTAAAGCTAAAGTTATATCATGGGGAACACTTGGGTCAGCATTTTCATTGATGGTCACTGCTGCTGTGGTGTGAGGAATATAAATCGTTATTTTGCCTTCGCTTATTTTTGATCCCTTCACAAAATTTTTCACTTGATGTGTGATATCAATAAATTCTTCTCGTTTAGATGATGATACATTAATTTGTTCGATTTTCATATATCCTCCGAAATTCAAAAATTTAAGCTGAATAAATATGTCAATTTAATTGAAAATTGAATATTGAATATTGAATAACCTGAAAGCAAACTTCATCTTTATCTCCTTCCGAACTTACCAGTTCGGAAGGAGCTTACTCCAGAAGCTTCTGCTTCTCTCAATAGCGGAGTATAAATGAAATAAATATTGACTCAGAAAGCCGGAAATATTTTGGTAAAAAAAGATATTCGAAAATTTTCGTGTAATTTCATATAATTCATGGATAAAAAAAGGGGAATATTTTCGTCTATTTCGCGTGTTTCGCGGATAAAAAAAAATTGGAGGTTAAAATGAAGAAGCTTCATATTTCGCATCAAAATAAAATGCTAACAGGTGTTTGCGGAGGTTTATCAGAATCTTTTGGCATTAATGCAATGATAATCAGATTGATATTTCTAATTACTCTTTTCTTTGGAGGAACAGGTATCATTGTTTACCTGATCTTATTTGCGATTCTTCCTAAAAACCAGCAAGAGCAGGATATTATCGATATCGAACCTGAACCGGAAGAAGAAATGCAGAATAAAATCTATCGAAAATGGGATGATAGAATGATTGCCGGAGTTTGCAGCGGAATCGCTCAATATTTGAAATGGGATGTGAGTTTTATTCGGATAGCATTTGTGATAATGGCTTTCACAGGCGGAGTTGGCGCTATTTTGTATGCGATTTTCTGGTTTATGTTTCCTAATGAAGAAAATATTTAGCAACGAATCCGTTCGTTAAAACTTCGACGGGACAAGCAAAACGAACAGAAAATTAAAAATTACGAATGGTTGAAAAAATTCATAAATGAAATGAAAAAATGAAAGAGAAAATAGCACTGAATATTGATAAAGAATTAATAGATAAAGCTAAAGAAATTGCCAAAAAAAATAACGCAACTTTATCAAAACTCGTATCAGATTACTTCGAAAAATTAACCAAAATAAAAACAGAGATATCATCTCCGATTTTGAATGAAGTTCCAGAAATAATTTCTTTCAAACAACCATTGGATGAATACAAAAAACATCTTGAAGAAAAATATCTACAGAAATGATGCTGATAAGAATAATTACAGATTTATTAACAAACAGAATCGTTTTGAAAATCCCTGAAGGGGTTAAGATTTTTCGTTTTTTGTGTTTATTCTTTTTGGGGGTGTTTATTCCCACAGCTAAACCTGTGGGCTATTTTTTTCAAAAAAAATTATTTAGAAGAAACCCGCAACTTCATTTGTGGGAATCCATTCTAACCGAGTTTTATAACCATTTTAATGGTTTTTCAAATAATTTACAAAAAAAAGATTTCTTAATGAATCTGATAACCTAAATGACAAAACAAAAACTTTCCATTCTATATTTATTAATTTTTTCTATATCAGGTTTCTCCTTTAATTACTTTTCACCAATTATCAAAGCTGAAAATCTTAATTCTAATAATCTTAATCTAAAATTAAAACACACAAACTTGATAATTAATTCCGAAAAAGTTTATCAAGATTTGGTTTTATTAGAAAGGAACCAAGATTACAAAATCGATTATCAAAAAGGTGAGATAATTTTCTTTTCTGCAATTGGTTATGTCTCAATTGAATATTTGATTTTCCCTCCGTATTTACTGCGAGAATTTTT
>JAUWNO010000477.1 GCA_030612605.1 Armatimonadota bacterium | reverse complement strand
CAGGAATGATACCTGCGATTTTGCAATTTATCACACCACCATCCGCAGCAATAATGGTATCTTCATCAGAAATGAAATTTATTAACTTCTGTTTTAGAGCTTCACCATTGGCGATTATCACAACTAATTTTTCAGTTGAATCAGATTTCATCTTCTAACTCTCCTAACCCCTCTTTGTAAAAGAGGGAAAATATAAGTAAAACAAGAAGATACGAGTTCTCATTCTTTCCTCTCCAATAATCTCAAAAAGTCCTTTTAATCTCCCTTTGCTAAAGGGAGAATCAAAGAGGGTTTAAGAGAGGAGTCGGGGTAGAGTTTAAGAAAAAATTCAAATTACTCATTCTAAAACCACTTGATTTCTATTTCATAAGGGATCGGGTCAATTATTCCGATTTCTTTAAAAGCTTTAATGCGCAGGAAACAACTGTCACACAAACCACAGGCAATTTCGTTGTTTTTATAACAACTCCAGCTAAATTCAAATGGAGCATTTAATTCTTTTCCGATTCTGATGATTTCAGATTTTGTTTTGTGAATTATTGGAGTAACGATTTCTATTTTAGTATCGTGTTTAGTTCCCAAATCAATCGCTTTTTCAAGTTGTCTGAAAAAAGATTCCCTGCAATCCGGATAACCGGAACTGTCTTCTTCTACAGCACCGATATAAATCTGATTCGCTTTGATTACTTCTGCCCAGGAAACCGCTATGGAAATAAGATGTGCATTCCTGAAGGGAACATAAGAATCAGGAATTCCTGAAGTTTTACCATGCTCTTTCACAGATATTTTTTCATCTGTTAAGCTGGAACCACCAATCTGTTTTAAATAACTTATATCAGTAATTAGTTTTTTTTCGGGTTTGTAGAATCCTACAATTTTTTTGAAAGATTCCAGTTCTTTCTTTTGAGTTTTCTGGGCATAATTCACATGCAGAAAAAAAATCTTATTACATTCATTTTTTGCGATGGTTGCAGTTACCAGACTATCCATTCCACCGCTTACTAAAACAACTGCGTTATTTCCCGACATCTATTTCTCACGATTTTTGAGAGCTAATTGTACAACTTTTTCTATAAAATCAGATTTCGCATCTGTATAAGCTTCACGATCATTTTTGAATCTAATTGCGAGTTCTCTTTTCAGTTCGCAATATTTTTTTTGATATTCTGGATTTTGAATTAAAAAATCACGAAATATTATGTGGTCAACCCGGGACTGTGAATTATATGTAATTATATGCAAATGATGTGTCCGTATTTCTTCAATTGATTTTAAAAAGAAATAACCTCCGGGAATTCCTTTTTCTCCTTTGAATTCATATCCGAATTTGATTAAAGGTTTTATGCATTCATCTGCAATTTTCATGGAGTTCACGCCAATCAGGATATCAATGATAGGTTTGGCACAACTTTTGGGAATTGATGTGCTTCCTATATGTTGAATTTCAATTGCTTTATTACCAAGAATTTTTTGAATTTCTGATTTTTCCCTTTCAAAGATATCTTGCCAATTTTTATCATACTCAGCTACTTTTACGATTCCCTTTTCCAGACCTATCATTTCAAATTCCTGATAATTTCAGACGCTTCTCTCATGCTGAGCGGATCAACAAATAAAGTTTTCTGATTTGAATAAACCACATAACCGGCAGGACTTCCCTTTGGTTTTCTCACAAAACGAATCTGAGTATAATCTACAGGCACATTGGAAGACTTTTTTGCTTTACTGAAATAAGCAGCAAGCCTGCTGCAGATAATTTTCAGGTTTTCCGGTAATTCCTTCTTAGTCAAATTCCTCAGAATCACATGCGTGCCCCGAAATATCCGTGTATGAAACCACCAATCGTGTGGTTTGGCAAATCGCGTTGTGAGCAAATCATTTTCTTTGCTGGTTCTACCAATAATTATTTCCCAATTTTCGTCAACCTTCAATTTTTTAAGCTTTATATCTTTTCTCGTATTTTTTTTTGAGTAACTTTTTTCTTCAATAATAAAATCTTCATCAATTTCTTGAATTTCTCTGTTTATTATCTCGATTTCATTTTCGGTTTTTGCAA
>JAUWNO010000488.1 GCA_030612605.1 Armatimonadota bacterium | reverse complement strand
TTTCAAATAGCAAATAAATTTCAAATCACCAAATCACCAAATAAAAAACAAATACCAGATTAGAGAAAAGCTGAAAGAGACCGTGCCTTCGGCAGGTAAACTTTTATCCTCTAAACCTTGAATCCTGAACCCAAACCCAGTGAATTCGTGAACACGTGAATTCGTGAACCTAGAACCCAAAACCTTGAACCCTTGAACCTTTAACTCTGAATCCTTGAACCCCTCAACCACTTATAGCCAACTCTTTTATCAAAACAGAAGCAGCACCGATCGAGTCCATATCGAACTTGAAATTATCAGCGATCATTTCTACATCTTTCAGAAGCTGCAGAATATTTCCCGAAACCGTGAACTGTTTTAACGAATGTAATCGTTTTCCATTTTGATACAGAAAACCTTCAGCAGAAAGAGAGAAATCTCCGGAAATGGAATTTGCACCGGAATGCATTCCCTGCAGAGCTACGATCTCGATAGTTTTGGCATGCTTTTTAAATAAATCTTCTTCCTTGATATTTCCCTGTTCCAGATAGAAATTTGAAGGAGAAATATTTAAACTTCCCTTATAACTCCTCGAACCATTTCCTGTTGATTTCACACCATCTTTTCTGGCAGTTTGAGTGTTATGTAAAAAAGATTTCAATTTGCCTTTTTCGATCAACATTGTTTTTTGTGAAGGATAACCTTCGCTATCAAAAGCGCGAGTGGAAAATCCTTCCGGATAAAGAGCATCATCTACAATTGTAACTTTTTCATTGGCAATTTGTTCTTCCAGTTTTCCTTTCAGGAGCGATTTGCCTTCTTGAACGGACTTTGCACTGAAAATGCTGGAGAACGTGGAAAGCATAGTAGCCATCATATCACAATTGAAAACTATTGGATATTTACCTGATTCGATTTGTTTTCCACCCAGAAGAGAAACTGCTTTTTCCACACTTTTTTCTGCTATTTTTTTGGCATCAAATTTGGAAAAATCTCTGCCAATAGCAAAATCCAATCCTGAGCGTTTATCATCTTCTTCCTGGGTTAAAACCACGCAAAAACCATAAGCAGAATTCTGAGTATCTTCTTTATTCAAGCCTTTGCTGTTGGCAATTTTAAGAAAACTTTTGCCATCGCCATAAAGGGAATACGGCACATTGAAAACTCTTTTATCAATTTCTTTTGCCTGCTTTTCCATCTCTTTGGTAAATTTTATTTTTTCTTCCACATCTACTTTGTCTAATTCTTCTGAAAAAACATTTAATTTCACATCGATATCAGGATAATTTTCCAGACTCACAACTTCATCATTTTCGGAAAATTTACTGTTCTCAACAGCTTCATCCACAATCATGCGGAAGGTTTCGGAATCGAACTTTTCAGTATAAGCATATCCCACCTTTCCATCTTTGATGACTCTCACACTAATCCCTTTTGAATCTGCATATTTGAAAGATTCGATTTCCTGTTCATTTATGCGAACAGAAAAGGAATTGTCAGCAACAAGCATAATTTCAATATCATCGGTTTTATCTTTTGCATACTCAAATATGGTTTTAAATTCTTTATCGTACATTACTGAACCTCCTTTCTTCCACCAACAATAATTTCATCGATCTTAATTGCTGGTTGACCAACGGTTGTGGGAATGTTTCCGCTCACGGAACCGCACATTCCTTCTGCCAGAGAAAGATTATTAGCGACCATGCTTATTTGTTTCAGAGCATCAGGACCGTTTCCAATCAAAGTAGCACCTCTCACAGGTTCTGCAATTTTTCCATTTTTGATGAGATACCCTTCACCAACTGCAAAATTGAAATTTCCGGTTCCTGGCATTACTGAACCACCGCCCATTTTTTTGGCATAAATACCGAAATCAATCGAGGAAATCAAATTATTTAAAGTGTGTTTACCGGCTGCAAGATATGTATTTCTCATTCTCGACGCAGGAGCAAATTTATAAGATTGCCTTCTTCCGCTTCCTGTA
>JAUWNO010000161.1 GCA_030612605.1 Armatimonadota bacterium | reverse complement strand
AATACAAATCTCAAAAAACAAAATCCAAATAAATCTCAATATTCAAATGACAAACAAACAATTTAAAATTCTTATATTTAACATTGGTGTTAACGATTTTCTGCCAAAAAAAACACGAATATTAGAAATAAGATACTAATTATGCAGAACTCATTAAAAAAGACCAGAAAAGAAATTCCCCTGGTCTTTGCAAATTTTTAATGTTTCTTTAATGGGTCCAAAAATCCGAATAAATTAAATGGTAATGAACCGAGAGAATAATTAATCCCTGCACTAAATTTTAATCCGCCAAGATTCATATCTGGGAACAGGTCATCAACATCAGAATCTTCTGAGAAAATTTCACTCTCATTATATTCAAGAGTTACCTTATATGGAAAACTGAGTTTATAGCTTGCTCCAAAATTAAAACTTAAATCAGGATTTATTAGATATTCTAAATCTGCACCGAATTTAACACTAAATGAATTTACTGAATATATATAATCATTGTCGTCCCACTTCCCTAATAAATCAAGCATATCAATCCCACCAGCAGCACTGATTCCAAGATTCGCTCTACTAAACCACAATTTTTTAGTAAATCCTAAATATAAATCATAAACTAATGCAATTCCTGGCTTTGTATCATCATTAAATTTAGCCAGACCTACTCCAAAACCAATACCAAGATCTAAGAATGTTTGGGTCATTCCAATAATTGGTGCAATGTTATAAGCAAAAGTAAGGTTAGCTTCTGCTGCATTTGTAAGGTCCTCTTTTAGAATTTTTAATGTATCTCCTGCAGCTGCAATATAATGATATGTATCTTCTTTTGGAATATTGATTCCTGTAATAAAACCAAGCTTAATCCTCCTATCCATACCTAATCTTGGATGTTCCATAACCTCTCCACCTATGTACTGTATTCTTCCAAGAAGTTGAACAGCTATTGTATAATTTGTTGGGTCTTTAATATTTTTACCCGTTTTTATTACACGAACGAAACCAACACGCTTTGCAATTTCATTTCCTTCTTTATCTTCTTCGAATTCCATAAGATTGAAACCATCATCCAGATGAACTCCTTCAAGAAATCCCAATGGGAATGAATATTTTCTACCAATAACCTCAACGACTTGAGCCTGCAGTTTGAAAGCATTAATCTCTTTGGTCTTGAAGCCAAGATTCTTTACCCACATGAGAACTGCATCGTACTGAGCATATTGTTTTTCAGTTGTGTTGAATACTTCCTTGCCAAAACGATATTTTTTAAAGCTCTTTGAACCACTTGTGGCAAGACCCAATCCCATTGTTTTTGCGGTAAGAAGCTTTGCTACAGAGGAATTGCCATCTTGGTCTACTTTTACTCGATACCATAAAATTCCTCCATTAATCGTAACAGTAATACTTTTCTTTTCAACCTCTTGTTTAGCAGAAGATATGTAAGGTAAATAGATATAGGCAGAATTCATCAAAGCTTCTAATTCTTTAACGGTCAATCCTAAGGATTTAGCTTTTGTCGCAGCAAAAGTTTGAAAAGCTGCTTCATCCTTAAGAGCTAATCCTCTATTTTTCTTTACATCAGGTGAGTTAAGAATATCAACTATTTCCTTCACTACTGTATTTTCAAGAATCTCACCTATCTTATCAGGATTAATTTCAGTTAAAGCATTGGCTTGTTCGCGGAAGTTCGTCAGTAAATTTTCTGGTAATACATTATAATCAAATCGTTCAACTTCAATATAAAAATCAACCATCTTGTCAAAAAATGTGTAATCGAATTTAACACCCTGCAAAGCACCAGGTTTGATCCAGACAGTCTCAACTGAACTGATGGACTTTCTTTGATATTTACCCTGCTGTGCAAAAAGAGTTGTAATTGATAGTAAAACAAAGATTATACTTAGAATAAACTTTTTCATTTCTCCTCCAAATTAATTATTTTAACAATTTTATATATATAAAAAAATCAAAACAATTATGTCAAGAAAATAAACATTTTATTAATAGATAATCCCAAAATATTATTATAAAATTTTTGGAGAATTAATAACTGATTTTATTTTAATGTCACACAGCGTTTCCATAACACCGTCTCGGTGTGGCATGTATTCAAATCAAATTTATCATACTCCGACCGGGACGGTCGTCCCCAACCTGTCCTTCAACCGGGACGGTTGAAGGTTCGATAAGTTTTATACCTCTTAGTTCTTTCTCGAAAAGAATTTACTGTTTTTAAAGTCAATAGTTTTATCCATTCCTCTCTAAGTTTCACTCGAATAAAAAGTTCTCGACTCGCACTCTAGAGACTTGACACAAGTCTGCAAGATCTTGTGTTAAGTTGAAATCTCTTGAATTTTCTCGACTCTCTACGAGTCAAGCTTCCCGCCATCAGCAAGCTGATAGTTCCATTAAGATGAAATGTATCAACTTATCCCAAGATTCCTGCCGGAACTTAGGACAAGTTTCTGTAAGACTTGGCACATGTCGAAGATCATATACTAAGTCGGGAGAAAAAAAGCAAAAAGGAATCCACCTACGCAAAGAAAGGCAAGAAGATTATTGCTTCCGCCTTTGCAAGCTTGCGGCGTGACAAGAAGGAAAAAGCGAAAAACTCACAGATGAACCCAAAACCCTGAACCCTGAAAGAATCAAATAACAAATTACAAATAATAAATTACAAATAAAAATCCAAATATCAAATTACAAATAAAAAATAAGAGAAAAGTTGAAAGAGACTTTTTCATCCCAGCCTTGAACCCTGAACCTTAAACCCTGAACCTTGAACCCTGAACCTTGAACCTCTGAATTTTATCCGTTCAATCCGTGTAAATCCGTGAGCAAAAATCCCAGAACCCTGAACACTACTTCCAGGAAACAGTTTCTTTCCCGCTACTATCTCTTCTCATTGAACCGAGTTTTTTACCGTTTCTATCCTGGAATGAGATATTAATCGGCATTTCTCCCATAATGGAGTGAGTTGCACAGGAAAAACATGGGTCATAAGCTCTGAATGCCATTTCCACCATATTCAGTAAACCGTCATTCACATTGCCGCCTTTGATAAGTTTTTTGGCAGCTTTCTCTACAGACATACATATCGGAGCAGAATTAAACAAAGTGGCAACCATCAAATTAACACCGGTTAAAACTCCCCTTTCGTCAGATTCATAGTGATGGATCAAAGTTCCTCGTGGTGCTTCCACTATTCCAATTCCTTCTTTTGGAGTCTGTAGGTTCATATTGCGAGTGTTGGGTGAGATAAGTTCTTCCGAATCGACAAGTTCTTTAATTCTTTCAGCAGCATAAAGGATTTCCACTAATCTTGCCCAATGATAAGCGAGAGTGTTATGACATGGTTTTCCACCTACTGTAGCAAACATTCTTTCATATTCCTGTTGAGCTTGTGGAGTAGCCATTCCATCAGACGCATTCAATCTTGCCAGAGGTGCAACCCTTACAAGACCGCTGTTCACTCCGTCGATAAAACCTTTCCAGCCTATCTTTCGCAGATATGGGAATTTGATATAACTCCAGTCTTCTACATGTTCCGCAAAAATATCCGCATATTCATCCGAAGCAAAGAGTTCTACCTGATTACCGTCAGGATCAACGATTCTGATCTTTCCATCATAAAAATTGACCTTGTTATTTTCATCGACCATTCCCATATAATAGGTTTGATGATAATAAGTATCAGAAAGGATAAGATCCACATAAGCTTTATTTTTCAGAACGATATCATCAAAAGCCTGAAGAGTGAATTTTGCAAACTCGATCGCATCATCAGCAAATGCTTTGATAGTATCTCTTGTTTCTTCCGAAATCCTTTTTGCCACACCACCGGGAAGACCGAGTACAGGATGAATTGTCTTTCCGCCAATCTCAGCCATAATATCACGGCAGCGCTTCCTGATGAAAATAACCTGTTTGGCAACATCCACGCCGACCTTTTCAATAACCCCCAGAATATTCCTTTTTCCAGCTGGAGCATCCGGACCAACTATAAAATCCGGACCTCCAAGATAATAAAAATGAATCGTGTGATCTTCAAACATAAACAAATTATAAAAGAGTTCTCGAATAGCCTTTGCAGTCGGAGTAGGTTCTACTTTGAAAAGAGAATCCAAAGCTTTTGTTCCTGCCATATGATGAGCAGTGGGGCAAACACCACAGATACGCGATGTTATTTGAGGCATATCTTCTGCAGGTCTTCCCACGCAAAAAGCTTCAAATCCACGCAGCTCCGGTATCTGGAAAAAAGCTCTTTCCACATCACCCTTATCATCGAGGACAATTGTTATTTTACCATGACCTTCCAGCCTGGTGATAGGATCAATAGTAATAGTTTTACTCATCTTCTTCCTCCTTGCGAGCACTGCCCAGCAGAGATGCCGACATACCATACCTGTAAAAAGTTCCGGCAGGATCAACAGCTCCCTCGATAACTTTATCGATTGCTTCTTCTTCTTCACCTTCCAGGATCGCACCCAGAGTACCTATCATTTTAGCTCCCTGATCTTTGCAGGAATCGGTGGGACCAAAACATCCGGTACAGGGCATATTTCCATTAATGCAGGAAGCTCCGCAGCCATCTCTTGTGGCAGGTCCCATGCAAATTATTCCCTGAGCAAGAAAACACTTTTCCGGATCGATTTCAATATCTATCACCCGTTTTATTTCTGAAATTGCCACATCTTCCGGTTTACTTTCATTCCTATCACAGGATTTGCACAAAGATTTATCCGAAGATAAGATCGCTCCTTTGGGAGGTAATTTACCCTCGAGAATTGCATTAACAGCATTTGCTATAAGATCGGGAGTGGGAGGACAACCGGGTAAATAATAATCCACATCGATCACATCATTCAGCTTATAGACCGTTTCATAAAATTCAGGAAGCGTAAGTTCATAACCATCGTATATCGACTTAGTTTTGGGAACAACTCCGTCAGGATTAACAACTGTAGGAGAATTCAGATATGAACGATCAAATATCTTTTTCTTAGAAGTAAGATTTGCTAAAGCAGGTATCCCTCCCAGAGAAGAACAACTTCCGAAAGCAACAACGAGTCCTGATTTTTTTCTTAGAAGTTCAGCAATTTCTTTCTGTTCTTCTGTTCTAACAGCTCCATTGATAAATGAAACTGCAATACTGCCATCTTCCATGGCTCTAATATCTTTATATTTGAAATCCATAGCTATGGGCCAGAGTATAATATCGACAGCAGCAACCACATCGAGAATTTTATCTGCCAGGTCGACTACAGCTTCTCCGCATCCTCCACAGGATGCACACCAATAAAATGCAACTTTTGGTTTAGCCATTATTTACCTCCCTGTTCGACATTACCAGTTAGATGTAACGGACCAAGTTCTTTAACGGTTTCTGCCATTTCATTAACGATTTGCTGGAATAATTCTGCTTCACCGGCAGCTACCCAATCCAGTTTTAATCGTTTGTCGTTTATGCCAAACTGAATCAAAGTTTTTTTAAGCAATTTATATCGTTTCAATGCTTTGATATTTCCGGTTCGATAATGACAATCACCGGGATGGCAGCCAAGGATCATAACACCATCAGCTCCTTCTTTGAAAGCATCCATAACAAATTGCGGATCGACACGACCTGTGCACATCACCCTGATCAGCTTTACATCATCAGAATATTT
>JAUWNO010000463.1 GCA_030612605.1 Armatimonadota bacterium | reverse complement strand
CAGGAACGATGATAAAATCTCCGTCTAACAAATAAGGATTATTTTTTTCATCACCCAAAACAAAAAATCTCTTCAAATCGATTTGTGTATCAATTCCATTTCTGCGTAATATAATATTTCTATTTGAATAATTTACGAATTTTTCAGTAAGCAGCGAATCCGGCATTGCATTTGCAATTTTAATCACCTCAGAAATTCTGCTGGCAGGAGACATGTGATAAATGCCGGGACTTTTTACATTTCCAACCACAGAAATACTGTAAAAAGTATTCGAAAGATTTGAGGGATTAAATTCTGAAGCTGCAAGAAAACACAAAGTTGATAAAATTAGTACAACTAAAAAGAACCATTTTTTATACATTTATTTATCCTTTTCTATTTTCAATATTTTTCTTTAATCTTTTTGAAGTATGGACTTATAAAAAAATCTTACCTCAAATATCTTTTTCTATCAAAACTTAGGAAAAAATCTCTTATCAGGTTTTTTTGTCAAATCTTTTCACACCTTAATAAAGTTCATCCGTAAACTCACCCCCAACCCCTCTCTTTGGGAAAGAGAGGGGAGAATGAAAACTCGAATCCCTTGGATTCATCGATGTTTCCCCTCTTTTGCAAAGAGGGGTTAGGGGAGTTAGAAATCAAAATATCATACTTTACCCCGTTGGATAACAATCTGTTATTCTGTTATATTAATGAATTAGATTCTATCCTACGGGGTTTACGGAAAGACTCTAAATAAAATTTGATTTATCTTTGATTTTCAATAATATAATCCAAAATATCCAGACATTTTTTTATAAACTTTTCCTTTGAAATTTCTCTGTTTTCCGAGATTTGAAATGAGATTTTCAGATTGCGAGTTGTATCGAAAGCTACAGGATAATTAAAATGTTCAATTAATTTTGTGATTGATTCTCTAGATGGCAAACGTTTATTGTTGAATTCTAAAACGATGTGTTTCTGTTTCAGATCAACAGATTCGAGGTTGGAATTTTTTGCCAGCAATCTTAATTTGTAGTATAGTAATGCGTTTTTCGCCAGCTCAGGAATTTTTCCAAATCTATCGATAAGTTCATTTTTTAGGAAATCAAATTCGTTCAGATTTTCAAAGCTAAGCATTTTCCTGTAAATTTCCAATCTTTCTTTTTCATTGGAAATATATTCTTTTGGAAAGTAGTGATCACTTTCGATTTTAATGCGGTGAAATTTTTGCTGTTCTTCTTCCAACCAGAATTTTTTTGGTTTTTCTGCCTGGATATTCTTAATTGCTCGCTCCAAAAGCCTGTTATAATAGTTAAATCCAACTGAATTAATTATTCCGCTTTGTTTTGTTCCCAGAAGAGTGCCTGCTCCCCGAAGCTCCATATCTCTCATAGCAATTTGATATCCGCTTCCAAGAGATTCATATTCTGTTAAAGTTTCCAATCTTTTTCTCGCTTCATCATGAAGCTTAGGAGGAATTATCAAATAAGCATACGCTCGACGATTACTCCTGCCCACACGCCCTCGAATCTGGTATAATTGAGCCAAACCGAATGTATCAGCACGATTAACAATGATTGTATTTGCATTCGGAATATCAAGACCTGATTCTATGATAGTTGTGGCAATCAGCACATCAAATTCGTGATGAGCAAAATCTAATGTGACTGCTTCTAACTGTTTTTCAGGAAGCTGCCCGTGACCGATTTTAAAAGTTACGCGTGGTAATAATTTTCTCAGTTCAGTTGCAATACTTTCTATTGTTTGAACTCGATTGTGAACAAAAAAAACCTGACCACCGCGATCAACTTCACGATTTATTGCATCCTTTATTATTTCTTTATCATAAGGAACAATAACCGTTCTGATGGGTAAACGAGCTTTTGGGGAAGTACGAATTAGCGAGAGTTCCTTTAATCTGGAAAGAGCCATATACATTGTGCGTGGAATGGGAGTGGCACTCATATAAAGCGTATCAACATTAGATTTCATCTGGCGCAATTTATCTTTGTGCCGAACACCAAAACGATGCTCTTCATCGATAATGAGCAGTCCCAGTTTTTTATATTTTATATCTTTGGAAAAGAGACGGTGAGTTCCAATCGCAATATCGATTTCTCCGGTTGAAAGCTTGATAACATCTTTTTTAAGATTTGCTTTAGAACGAAACCTGCTGAACATCGAAAT
>JAUWNO010000154.1 GCA_030612605.1 Armatimonadota bacterium | reverse complement strand
GCTGCTTTATCCAATTGGGAATAGATTTCATTAATAAGTTTTTCTTTTTCTTCTAAAGGAATATTACTTTGCATTTTTTTTGAGAGATTTCTAATCGTCATCTTAACATAATGATTTCTGGCATTTCTTTTTTTTTCTTGTCTCAGCCTTTTTTTACAGGATTCATGAGTAGGCATTTTTCCTCCAAATCTATATTTTTTTGAGGCAGAAAAAGTTAAGTGTATTTTATGTCAAATATTTTTTAAAGAGATTAAAAGAAATTATTAATAAACCAGGTTTGGTTATATTGAGTAAAAACTTCTATGAAACCAAACATTGAATATTGAATATTGCCTGCCCCGTAAGGAGCTTGCGACTGTTCGGGGAATATTGAAGATTAATAATAATGAAAATGAATAACTCCAAAGCAAACTTCATCTTTTCTTCTTAAATGAACTATCAGCTCGCTGATAGAGGGGAGCTTAACTGAGGTTTATTTTCTGTTTGACATATAATGGTTCTTCCTCAAGATTAGAAGCAGAATTTGGATCTACCCAGAAAAGAGTTTGAAGTTAAAAGAAAAAAATCAAAGGAGAACAAAATAAATGAAACTAACAATCCTCGTGGATAACAACACATTCATAGACAGATATTTCTTCGGTGAACCGGCAGTTTCCTATTTTATTGAAGAAGGAAATAAAAGAATTCTTTTCGATGTAGGATATTCCGATATATTTATCAAGAATGCTCAAAAAATGAAGATCGATCTTTTGAATCTTGATTTTCTCGTCATTTCACACGGACACATCGATCATACAGGAGGACTGGAACCTCTCATCAAACTTCATACGGAAGCAATATTGGAAAAGCTCGATATTAAAAAACCAACTGTTATTGCCCATCCTGAAGCTTTTCTTACTAAAATTGTTGCTGGATTACCGGAAGCAGGTTCGCTCATTTCCGAAGAAAAACTGTCACGACATTATCAGATGAAATTGAGTAAATATCCTGTTTGGCTGACGGATAAAATTGTTTTTCTCGGTGAGATCGAAAGAAAGAACGATTTTGAAGCTAAGTATCCGTTTGGTAAAATTATCAAACCGGATTCTATTGAAGATGATTTTTTATGGGATGATTCTGCTTTAGTTTATAGATCTGAAAATGGATTGGTCATCATCACGGGCTGTTCTCATTCGGGAATTTGTAATATTATCGAATATGCTAAGAAGGTTTGCAAAGATGATCGGATAATTGATGTTATCGGTGGATTTCACCTTTTAAATCCTTCTCATAAACAAATGCAGGGAACCTTGGATTATTTGAAAAAACTGAATCTGCAAAGAATGTACGCCTGCCACTGCACGGATTTGTATTCTAAGATTGCTTTATCGAAAATCGTGAAAATGGAAGAAGTTAGTGTGGGGTTAAGTCTTGAATATGAGTAAATTATGACTAAGCAATAAACATCGGAATGTTCAGCTCGCTGATCTTCCGATTGTTTGAGCACCTCAACATTCCGAAGATTCGACTAAGTCGAAACATTCGGAAGCTATTCTTAAAGAGTTGAGAGAAAGGATGAAAAACAGAATTAAAATTACAAATTCAAAACAAATAAAAGCAACGCCGGTTTGTTATTTCGATATTTATTATTTGGAATTTCACGATCTGACCTTTCACGAGTGGTCAGATTAGTAAGTTTGAAATCGTAAGTGCCTAACTCGGATAAACCGAAACCAAAAAATTAGCAACGAACCCCAGTTAAATAAAAAAAATTAACAGGGTAAACAAAACGAACAATATCTAACAAAAAATAAATAAGTTTGTTGTTGTTAGTGTTTGCCTGCCCATCATATTTAATTTCTTCATTGAAACTTCTTTTAAATATGTTTTGGGTTAGTTGCTAAAAAAATCTTTTGCCAAAAAAAACAAGAATATTAGAAATAAGATACTAAGTTTAATTCCGTAAGAATCTAATTTTCCAAAAAAAGAAATTCTTTACAAATATCGATTATTTTCAAATGTCTATTTCAAAAAACTACAGGAGGATTTGATGTATAGAAAAAAAGGATTTTGGATAGTTTTCACGATTTTAACAATATTAGGGATTTTGTTCGTTCTCAAGTATTTTCCCGTTGTCATGCCTTTTGTGAATCTCGATATTTCGATGGATAGAAAACAGGCTTTTGCGGAAGCTTCAATTCTTGCCGAAAAATATGGTTTAGGACCGGATGAATATGAGCAAGCTGCCATTTTCGATGAGGATTATTTTACTCAAATCTATGTGGAACTCGAAGGTGGCGGAAAAGAAATTTTTATAGAAATGCTCGAAGGAGAACTTTACAAACCTTATAAATGGCAGGTCCGTCTTTTCAAAGAGAATGAAACCAAAGAAACAAAAATCTGGTTCACACCTGATGGAAAGCATTATGGCTTTTTAGAGAAACTACCGGAAACTGAAGAAGGAACGAACATCTCACCCGATTCTGCCCGGTATATCGCAGAAACTTTTGCCACCGAAAAATGGAACATCGATCTAACTGAATTCGAGTTGGTCGAGGATAAAAAGAATGAGGTTATTTGTGGAAGAATTGATCACACTTTTGTTTATGAACGACCGGATTTGAAGATCGAGGAAGCACGCTATCGATTGCAGGTAACAGTCAGCGGAGATAAAATAACCGAACTTAGACATTTTGTGAAAATCCCGGAAGCATTCAAAAGACGATACCAGGAAATGCGTTCAGCAAATAATACGATTTCAACCGCCGGTATGATCGTTATGGCAATTTTGTATGGCATTGGCGGGATCATAATTGGTATTTTTATATTAATGAGAAAACGCTGGTTACTCTGGCGAAAAGCAATTCTGTGGGCTTTTATCGTTGCTTTTCTCGGATTTATCGCCAGCTTCAATTACCTGCCTTTATACTGGAATTGGTATGACACAGCAATTTCCAAAAATGCTTATTTATTTCAGCAGATAATGCAATCCTTCTTAGGTTTTATCGGTAATTTCCTGCTGCTGGCATTAACGTTTATGGCTGCGGAAAGTTTAACTCGAAAAGCTTTTCCCAAGCATATTCGCTTCTGGAATATCTGGAAAAAAGATGTTGCAAATTCCAAGAGAATCCTGGGAAATACAATTGCCGGTTATTATATTTCTGTTTTATCTCTTGTCTTTATTTTAATTTTCTATTTTTTCACAACGCGCTATTTGAACTGGTGGAATCCTGCTTCTCTATCTACTGACCCTAATTCACTGGCAACATATTTCCCCTGGTTTTCAGCGATTGCCAATGCTCTTCAGGCAGGTTTTTTGGAAGAATGTCTTTTCAGAGCAATTCCTCTTGCCGGTGCTGTTTTGATCGGTACAAAACTGGGAAAGAGGAAATTATTTCTCGGAATTGGATTGATAGTGCAGGCATTAATTTTCGGTGCCGGACATGCAAATTATGCAGCTCAACCAGCTTATGCCCGAGTTGTGGAACTGATAATTCCATCTCTCTATTTCGCCTTTTTATATCTGCGTTTCGGGTTGTTGACAGGAATTTTAATGCACTTTGCTTTTGATGCAATTCTGATGTCTTTACCAATCTGGATAACTTCTTCCAAAGGTATCTGGGTTGGAAGAACATTTTTTATAATCCTCTTTTTTATCCCATTATTTATCGTAATTTATCGCTGGGTCCAATCTAAAAAATTAGTGGAAATAAAAGAAGAAAATTTGAATCTTTCCTGGCAGCCTACTCCTAAAAAGGAGAAAGAAAAAATCGAGAAAATTACGACTCAAACAACAGAATTTAACAAAAAAAGTATCAAGTGGATTCTTGTTGCTGGAATCATCGGAGTTCTAATCTGGATCGGTTTTTCTAATTTCCATAATTTTTATCTTCCTTTGAAAGTCAGTAGGAGACAGGCGATCGAAACTGCAAAAGCGGAATTAGAAAGGCAGGGAATTGAACTTTCCGATGATTGGGAAATACTTGCTATGATTCAGGATCATTCGACCAGCGAGCATCGTTTTATCTGGCAGGAGGGCGGGAAAGATATTTTCGAGAAATTCATAGGAAAATATCTTGCTGCTGCTTCATGGAAAATTCGTTTCTTGAGATTTGAAGGAGATGTGGCAGAAAGAGCAGAAGAATATAATATTTTTGTTCGCGAAGATGGAAAGGCTGATAGATTCTGGCATCGATTTCCTGAAGATAAAAAAGGAGCGATCTTAGAAAAAAAAGAAGCTCAGGAAATAAGTTATAAAGTTCTCAAAGAAATCTATGGAATCGATCCGTTAAAATTGAAAGAACTCTCTGCTTTACCGGAAAAACTTCCCAATAGAAGAGATTGGAAATTTACTTTTTCTGATACAATAAATTATACACTTCAGGAAGGAGAATTGCGCTACTCTGTAGAAATTTCCGGAGATATTCCAACAAATATTATCAGTTTCGTTTATGCTCCTGAAGAGTGGGTGAGAAATGAACGAAACCAGAAAAAACCGGCAGAAACCTTGGGCAGTTTTTTTAATATACTGCTGTTTTTAGTTTATTTACTGGCAGTTGTGATCGGTATAATTCAGTGGACGAATAAAAATTTCTCAACAAAAAATTTCCTGATTTTCTTTTTCCTGCTATTTATCATTCAAATAATTTTATTTATCAATTCCTGGCAAACAAGAATAGCCTGGTTTTCCACGAGCGAACCTTTAAACAACCAAATTTTTACTTCTATTTTTGGCTTTCTTTTGAAAACAATTTTCCTATCTTTTGCCTTGGCTGTTATTGCCGGATTGATCTCAAAATGGAAATTACTTGAGCAAGCAGGTTCAAAAAGCTTTTTTCCAGCTCTCGGTTGGGGTGCGGTAATCATTGGAATAGCAACTTTTGCCGGATTATTTGCTCCATCTTTAGTTCCTTTCAAACCGGTAATTGGAAGTTGGGGAACATCGATTCCATTACTGGGTTCTGCTCTAAATCCAGTTAATCACTTTATAGCAGAAACTTTATTATTAATGTTCATTTTTACTTTGCTTGGTAAGATCACAAAAAATTGGACGCAGAAAAAATTTATTGGATTTTTGTTACCGATTTTAATTGGAATAATTTTTGTAGGTGGAAAATCTTTGAAAATTTTTACTGGAACTAACATCGCCTTCTGGTTAATTACTGGATTTATAGCAGGAATTTTATTAATACTTCTTCATAGGAATTATGCTCGTTTTGCTTTTTCTTCCATTCCGATATTTATGAGTGTACTCTATCTTTTTAAGATACTAAAGAATGGCTTGTATCTTGCCTATCCTGCTGCTTTACCGGGAAGTATTATTGGAGTTATGATCATAATTATTTTTGGAATATTTTGGTCGAAAGAGCTAGGAAAATTTGAAAAGTGAGTTTTAAATTCGGAAACCGTTAAAACGGTTATGGTCTTCGTGGTTTATTCTATTGCCACCAGTTAAAACTGGTGGTTAATGAGAGAAAGATGGATTTTGATTGTACTCAACTCGCCAATTCTCTTTCGAGTCGAAACAACCATCACATTAACCACAGGCTTCAGCCAGTGGGTTGGGAAAGCAAAAAAGAAAAATAACCATTTCAACGGTTTTCAAAAAGAGAGAAATATCTATGGAAAAGAAGATTATTTTTATCATTATATTTAGTCTATCCCTGTTTTCAACTTTATCATCATCAGAACCTGCATACATTACAATCGAAGCTGAAAACCCTATAGATCAAAAAGGTTCACAGGGAAAAGATGAAAAACCTGCTGCTTCCGGTGGAGAAGTTCTGGGTTGTGAATTCGGTTCGCAAGCCGGACATTATGCAGAATACGAATTTGAAT
>JAUWNO010000270.1 GCA_030612605.1 Armatimonadota bacterium | reverse complement strand
CAGGACAGCCTGTGTGAAAATGGATTTCTTTATGTTATAACGACCCCCATCCCTAACCCTTCCCCCTATCGAAGGGGAAGGGAACTGCCTGCGGCAAAAGGAGATAGGTTCTCCCCCTAAATAGGGGGAGTTAGAGGGGGTGAAAAAAATATCGTGCTTTTCATCTGTTTTCACACAGGCTAAGGAGCGTGGGAACAAGACGTAACTTTACTTCGCAAATCTTCGCGTTCTTAGTGGCTGAACAGTCTCTGAACCTGCCCTGAAATTATAAACTTGACAAATAACATTTAATCTCTATTTTTCTTATGAGTTTTTCAAAAGAGAAAAAAATCTCTAAATATGTTCTCGCGCAGAAGCGAGGGAACAAGAAATTTTATCGAAAAAATCTTGTTTAAGAAGTACTAAAAAGAGGTAGAAAATGAGTGAATCCAAAAAGGAAAGCTTCATTTCTAAATGGAGAAAAAAAGACTCGGAAATCGTTCAAGCTTTGAAACAAATTCCAATTTGTGCTGATTTATCTCGTCAAGAATTTGGAGAAATCGAGAAAATAATCAAACAAAAATCTTATAAAGCGAGCGAACTTATTTTTGATGAATCTGAAATGGATTTGGGTTTGTATATCATCTTACACGGGAACATTGAAATTTACAGCAATTCCAAAAAGAAGAATAAATTATTAGCATGTTTGAAAGATGGTGACTTTTTTGGTGAATTGACAATGATCACAGAAAAACCCAGTTCAGCAGCAGCAATTGCCAAAACAGACTCAAATGTACTGGCTTTTTACCGCTCCGACCTGCTCGACCTTCTTAAAAGAAAACCTTCTACTGGAATAAAAATTCTTCTGAATCTCGCTACGATGATGGGTGAGCGTCTGCGTGTTGCCAATGAAATCTTGAATAAGGAAAGACGAGCAAATAAATGAACACATCTTTGAATCCGGTTCTTCGTGTTGTACAAATTTTAAGAATCGCTTGTTTCCTGGCAATTTTATACTTGATCTGGCCTTATATTTCTAATGTTGTCATGATTTTAGCTTTGGTTTTTCTGTTTACCACAGTGCTTGCACCAACAGTGGACAAGCTGGAAGGAAAATTTCATAATAGGGTTTTATCTGTCTTGATCGTTTTAGTTTCAATATTGGTTGTTTTGGGATTATTCTCTTATATTTTTGTTGCTCAATTTTCCACACATATCACAAATCTAACATCAAGTATTGATAACGAACAGATAGTTAATACATTTAATAACAACTTTGAACAAATAATAAATAAGTTGCCTATTTTCATAAGGAATTTTGTAGAAGACCAATCTGCGGAAATGGATTTTTCTACGAAAATAACAAATTATTTTCAATCTTTGGGGGGACAATTTATTGAGTTAATCCAAAAAATCGGCTCTTTTGTTTTCTATTTTTTCATGACTTTTATTTTCACAATTATCACACTTTATGAATATCACAATTTTAAGAGGTTTTTTATCAGGTTTATATCAAACAGATACTATGAAACCTCGCTAAAAATCCTATCTGAAATTGAAGAGCAGATAAGCATTAATATTCGCGGTCAGTTTCGTGCCACTGTACGAATTGCTTTTATGACTGCTGTCGGTTTGGGAATATTAAATTTATTTTTTAAAGCAAATATTACACTTATTATTTTTCTTGGAATCATTTCCGGCATTGCCAGTTTGATACCGATTTTTGGAATTTTTATTGGAGTTGTTCCTGCAATTCTTGTTTCCATTTTGTTTAATCTTGGCAGTGAATACGCCATTAATAATTATTTCTTCATTCCTCATATTCTCGTTATTTTCATTCTTGTTTTTCAGCTTGATAAAAGCATTATCTCTCCCATGATTTTACATAAGAAGGTAGGGTTGCATCCATTACTGGTTTTGATCGTGCTAATTGTCGGAGGAGACTTAATGGGACCGATCGGTATGCTTTTTGTTGTGCCCATTGCAGGTGTGATCAAAGTATTTTTCGTGGAAATTATGTGGATGGTTAAGCATTCGTATTTGCTTTGAGTGAAAGATAAATGTCTTTCTGAGAAAATCTTACAAAGGCAAACTTTCGAAGAATCTATAACCAATGAGTTCCTTCGATAGTTCGAGAGTGTAGGATTCCTCAGGATGACAATAAACACTGGGTTCAAAGGTTCTTGGTTAGAGCAAAAGTTAATCCCGAATGTTGAACCTTGAACACCTAAAATTTTTAGCTTGTTCCCAAACTCTGTTTGGGAATACATTGCGTTACGAAAGAGGATTTTCGTAACGAGTAAAACCTTAAAAATTATTTTTAAAAAGAGGTAAGTTATGAAAAGTCCAATATGGGAAAATATTTTCAAAGGATGGAACAAAGAAAAAGAGAGTGATACAGTTCTTACTCTAAAACAGGTTCCAATTTTCGCAGACCTTACAGAAAAGGAATTTACGCAGATCGAGAAAATCATTCATAAGAGAAATTACAAACCCAAAGAGTTTATTTTTAAAGAATCAGCTCCCGGGGTTGGCATGTATATTATTATGAAAGGTTCTGTGGATATTGTCATCAACTCATCAACGGAAGATGAAACAATTCTGGTAACTATGAAGGAAGGTAATTTTTTCGGTGAATTAACGCTTTTAGACGAAAAGCCACGTTCTGCTGCTGCTGTTTCTTGTGAAAATTCCGTAATCCTGGGTTTTTTCAGACCGGACCTTCTGGACCTTCTTAAAAGAAAACCTTCTTTTGGAATTAAGATACTCCTGAATTTAGCTTCAATAATTGGTGATCGTTTGAGAGATACAAACGAAACACTTGAAAAAATGAGACGAGGTAAGAAATGAATGAAAAAAAAGAACCACTCGTAAAATTATATCATCTTATCCAACTCGTTCTGATCGTAATAGTTATCTATTTTATCTGGCCGCATATTTCCAATGTAGTTTTAATTCTGGCAATTGTTTTTCTCTTCACGACCATTCTATTACCTGCTGTTGACTGGTTGGAAGGAAAAATTAAAAGTCGAATCCTGGCAGTACTTATGCTTCTGTTTTTTCTTTTGGCAATTATTGTTTTATTCTTCGGTTCATTTGGCGTAAATTTCTATAATGAAGGTAAAGAATTCTCTCAAAATATTGATAAAGAAAAAGTTGCTCAAACGCTGGAAAAAATGTCTCAATCTACTACAGCTAAACTTCCCGGTTTCATTAAAGAAACCATCCATGAACAAACCAAAGACATAGATTATACTGCCAGAGTTGGAAAGATCTTGCAATCGATTGCTGAAAAATTTACTGCTTTTGCAGCAAAACTGGGCACTTTTGTTTTTCTGCTTTTTATGACACTTATCTTTACGATTATATTGCTCTATGAGTATCATAACTTCAAGAAAAGTCTGGTGAGTCTTATCTCAAACAGATATTTTGAAATTTCTTTAAGACTGATTTCCCAGATCGAGAAGCAGGTTAGCGGATACCTGACCGGTCAACTTCTGGCAGCAACAAGTGTAGCAATTTTATCCATTCTCGGTTTATTCCTGATAAATGCTATATTCGATGCAAACTTAAGCCTGATTATTTTTATCGGAGTTATAGCTGGCTTGGCAAACCTGATTCCATTAATCGGACCTTTTGCTGGAATGATACCAGCCATTTTGATAGCAATTCTGAATAATATTCAGAATCCGGCAGCAGTCGAGCACTGGTTATTCATTCCTCATATTATTATAATGTTCATAATCGTGCAACAGATAGATAATAACCTGGTTTCACCAGTAGTTGTGGGAAAAAGTGTGGGCATACATCCCATCGTAGTTCTCATTGCTCTTATCATTGGTGGAAATCTGATGGGACCGATCGGTATGCTTTTTTCAGTTCCG
>JAUWNO010000229.1 GCA_030612605.1 Armatimonadota bacterium | reverse complement strand
CTGGGAAATGAGACTTCAGTTGAAAACGAATTAATTCCAACAAAAATGGAGCTTTCAAATTACCCCAATCCGTTTAATCCTGAAACTACAATTTCTTTTTCTATTAAGCAAAACAGCAAAATTGAACTTGAAATATTCAATATAAAAGGTCAGAAAGTTAAAAAGCTTGTTAGCAATCAGCTTACATCAGGTGAGCATTCAATCATCTGGAATGGAAAAGATGATTCCGGAAATTCCGTTTCTTCAGGTTTGTATTTCTACAGAATGAGAGCTGGAGAATTTAATAGCACTAAGAAGATGATCTTACTGAAATGATTTTAGCTGATTCAATCATATTAATTGAATAAAACATTCAGGAGCAATCTTAAAGATTGCTCCTGCGATAGTTCCAGCTTTGCATTGATAAACTTTGAAAAAGTTTACAATAAAGAATTCCTCCATTTAAACTTTTTTAAAGTTAAAGTTCTAAAACAAAATTATAATCTACGGCACCATCTTCTTCCCCATTCCCTCTTTTCTGCCCGGAGAGCTATTGTAAACTTCAATAACATTATATATCACAGCAATAAATTCTTTGGAAAATTCTCCATGAAAATAACTGTGAATAAGATTAATATATTCCACCACATCTTTTTCATAATCTGTCAAATTCGGATTTTCAGGATGTAGAAGATAGGCAATTGTTTTGAGCTTAAAGGTTGGAATTGCCATAAAAACAATAACTGAGACCGGCTCAGTCATCTGGTTCAAAAAAGTTTGGGTGCCGTGAGCCGGAACAGAATATAACTCCAGGGAAACCTGTTTATTCATATCGAATAGAGAATCTGCATTTTCATAATTTCCAAGAAGAATATCTAATTTTTTCATGAAATGTTCTTCTTTTGTATCTTTCAAATGTTGAAGCATTTCTTTGATTTTCTCTTTTTTCGGAAGAAATCCACAACCTTTGACAGCATTATTAACTTTGAATTTCGAGTCTTCACGCTGATAGCCATAAGTGGCAATAATTCCATTGTGAGCTCCTGCTAAACCGGGCATTTCACCGGTTTTGATTTTCTCGAGAGATTCCATTCTTTCCGATGTACTCCACTTAATGAATTCATCCGGCAAATCTACCAGTTCATATTCATTCCATTTGCCATCAACTTTCGCTCTGATAAGGTTTTCATCCAGTTTGGAAGCATCCACAGATTTTTGAACAAATGTTTCCCCTTCCCAGAATTCCTGCCCGAATCCTCCGCTTTTCACACTTTCCTGTGCGCAACCGATTAAAAACATCACGCAAAAAACACCAATTAATAATTTCATCTATCCTCCTTTTTTTTTGCCACTGACTTTCACTGACTGAACACTGACTTTTTTATCAACGAATTACACGAATTTACACAAATTAATATCCATTTTTTTTGACAGGATTAACAGGATACACTGGATATTTACTAAAATAATGTTTTATCTTGTAATTCCTGTTTATCCTGTCTAATATTTTTCATAATTTATCATACTTTATCTGCGTTCATCTGCGTCTAAATATTTTTTTCCCCTCAAAGATCCATATCCAATATTTCAGATATTTTCTTTTTAGTTTCCCCAAACTCTTTATGCAAAACTCCTTTCATTCCCAAAGACTCTGCAACTTGAATATTTATCGGTCTGTCATCAATAAAAAGACATTCCTCAAATTTCAAATCGAATTTATTCAAAGCTCTTTCATATGAATCTAAATCCGGTTTTACAGAGCCAATTTCATACGAAAGCATTAAATTCTCATTAAAGAAATGAAGAGAAGGAAATTTTTCCCAGATAAAGGGAAAATGAATTTCATCTGTATTGGAGAAAATGAAAATCTCATATTTCCGATTAATTTTCTTTGCCATTTCAATCATTTGGGATTTTTCAGAAAACACATTACACCAAATCTTCTCAAAATCCTTCATACTCATATTGAAATTATAGATTTTTTTTATATCATTATAAAATTGTTGCCTCGATATTTTACCTGCTTCAAAAATTAATATCGGCTCCTGTGCTTCATCCAGAAATCGTTCACACTTTTCTGCACCAATATTCTCCCAAAAGCTACTGAAATCAAAGTTAATCAAAACTTTGCCTAAATCAAAAATCACATTCTTAATTTTCATATTTTTTTATCTTTCCAAAATTATTGTTACTGGCCCATTATTTTCCAGGCTCACCTTCATAAAAGCACCGAAAATCCCTTTTTTAGTTTTTATTCCATTTTTCTCTAATTCTTCAGCAAACAAGTTATAAAATCTTTCTGCTTTTTCAGGTGAAGCTGCATCGATAAAACTCGGTCTTTTTCCTTTTTTGCAATTTGCATAAAGAGTGAATTGAGAAACCAGAAGAATCTCACCATTAATGTCTTTGTCTTTGAGGGAAAGATTCATTTTATTTTCCTTATCCTGAAAAATCCTCAAACCAACTGTTTTCTTCGCTAACCACTCTATTTCCGAACCATCATCCGTAGCGGAAACTCCCATCAAAATCAAAAAACCCTTTCCGATTTTCGATATGAGTTTACCTTCAACTTCAACTTTCGCTGAATCTACTCTCTGGATAACTAATTTCATTTTGTGCTTTTCCTAAACTCCTATAAATCTATAACCTTGCGAATGGTTACATACAGAGGACTTCATCTTGTTAAACCTTCGCAATGGTTTACATTTGCTTTCCAGCCATTACAAATAATGCGCAAATTTCCTTCATCTTCGACTCACACTTCAGTCTTCATTTTATTACGCCCGGACAAGTCGTCGCGAAAATAACACGGTTATTTTACTCCAAAATCAATAATTTTCCGGAAAAAGAATTCTCTCTACTCCTTCAATAATAACGTGTAAAATCGTCATGTGAAGCTCTTGAATCCGATCTGAAGTTTCTGCTGGAATAATGAATTCATAATCACAAAAACCTTTTAATTTTCCGCCATCTTTTCCCAGAAGAGAAATTGTTTTCATTCCTATTTCTTTCGCTTTTTTCAAGGCTCTGATAATATTCTCTGAATTTCCGCTCGTAGAAAGTCCAATCAAAACATCTTCATTTTTTCCAAAAGCTTCTACTCCTCTAGAGAAAATTTCTTCAAACCCGAAATCATTGCCAACGCAAGTTATATGGGAAGAATCGGTTAGTGCAATAACAGGTAAAGCTTTGCGGCTCTCTCGAAATTTTCCGGTAAATTCTTCAGCAAAATGCATGGCATCTGTTGCGCTGCCACCATTTCCGCAGATCAAAACTTTTCCTCCATTCTGAAAAGTTTTTGCAATCAATTCTGAGATGTTTGCAGTTTTTATGAAATTCTCTTCGTTTTCTATAAAATCTTTAAAAAGTTTTGCTGCTGTTGCAAATGATTTTTTTAATTCATTAAACATATTTTCTCCAGATATTTTTTGCTGTAACTAATAGCTCCGCTTTGAGATTTTTTTACTTTCACAAACCAGAGGTTTATGTTACTCTCTTTCCTATAAGATTATCCCCAGAATTCTGGCAAGAATTTTATATCAGTTTTGGCGATTTTTCCATTATCCAGCATTTTTTTGACAGGATTAACAGGATATACAGGATATTTACAATAATTAGTGTTCTCGTAAAGTTACCAGCTTGGTCGCTATCATTCTCGACCTGGCAGGTCGAGCTACAAAATATTTGGACTTGACTTAAGTTGTCTAATCCATTGAAATATTTCAGTGTTAAATTCTTATCCGTAAAAATCCATTTAATCCGTGTCATCTGTGTTCCTTTTTTTCTGCATTAAATTCCTAGAACTCAGCTTTCACCTCAACCTCGAGCTGATGAACATCATCCTGTTCAGGATAACTGTCTCCAGAATATTTCAATCTTACAGAAGTGTAACTTCCGATTTTATAATCCAGATTCATATTCAATTTGAAAATATCACCGTCTTTTTTATCAGCTAAAAAACTTAAGAAATTTGAACCGGAGCGATCATTTCTTTTATAACTGAATCTGAAAAATAATCTATATTTTCTTTGAAAGAAATAAGTTACGGTTTCTGATATTTTATAACTTTTAATTTCATAATTATCTTCATTTTGCTTATTCCCTTTTTCAGAAGAAAAATCAAAATCCGTTTGCAAAGTTAAATTATCATTAATCTTATTTCGAACATCAAATTCCACAGAATTTATCTCAATTTCAGATTCATAATTGGAATCTTCTTCATTTCGGGTTTCCAGAAATAAGTCGAATTTCGTATTTCTCAATCCGGAAAACTGCAAATTTCCCTCGATAATTTTCAACCGGTTTGTGATGGATTCCTGATAACGATTGTCCAGAGTTTTATCTTGTTGAAATTTTAGTTTTGAGAGTAATTTTCTATGGATAACATCAAACCAGATCGTTTTGCGAAAGGAATTCCTGCCGTAAATCGTACTCTCAGAATCCATCAGAATATCAGGATTTAATAGGTAAATATTCCATTTCTCAGATGACTTTGAGTTTTCTGATATCATCCAATTTGTTTCGGTTTGAAATTTCTTCAGAAATGAATTTGAAATATTT
>JAUWNO010000149.1 GCA_030612605.1 Armatimonadota bacterium | reverse complement strand
ATTGATAGAAAAAGTTTTTATCATGCGGATTTTGGGACAGCAATAATTGAGATCTACAAAATCCATCCTGATATTGATTTCCTGCAAAAAATCTATCCGTCTCTCGTGGAATATGCGGAATATTTCGATAGAGAACGCGATCCTGAAAACAGTTATCTTTACGATGTGATCGACCAAATGGAAACCGGGCAGGAATTTATGACGCGTTATACAAGCGTGGACGAAAAAGCAGACCTCCAAATGGAATCCGGCGGAATCAGGCTGAAAGGCGTGGATGCAACCTGCTACCAATATGGAATTCGTAAAGCACTCTCCTTTATTGCGGGAAAAACAGGAAAAAAAGATGAAGCAAAAATATGGGAAGAAGAAGCTGCAAAGATCAAAGAAGCTGTTCTGAAATTCATGTGGGATGAAGATGAGGAAATGTTCTTCGATGTGAATCCGAAAAATTGTAAACGAACGAATATCAAAGCTGCGGTCTGTTTCTATCCGTATATGAGCGATATTACAGATGAATCTCACCTGAACGGATTTGTGAAACATCTCTTTAACAAAGAAGAATTTTGGACTTCGTATCCTGTTCCTGCAACCGCTTTAAATGAACCGCTTTCAAGCCCTTTTGGTGAGTGGAAAGAAAAAAGAATGAACTGTCCGTGGAATGGAAGAACCTGGCCTATGACCAATTCACATATCGCAGAAGCTCTGGTAAATACAGCTTCCAAATATGATGAAAGTCTAAAAGAAAAAGCAGGTTGGTTCATCAAAGGAACAGTTGAAATGATGTTCCTCGATGGAAATTTGAAATATCCAAATACTTATGAGCATTATAATCCGCATTCCGGCAAACCCTGTCTCTATCGTGGTGTGAACGATTATCAGCATTCCTGGATAGTTGACCTGATCATAAAATATATCTGCGGAATTCGACCGCAACTCGATGGTACTTTGATCATCGATCCGCTTCCTCTCGGATTGAATTATCTGAAAATTGATAATGTTCGGATAAAAGGACATATAATTAAAGTAGAAATTGAAAATGATAGATTCCTGGTTTATATTGATGGTTCTTTGAAGAAAGAAAGTAGAATTGGTGATGTTGTAATTCTGCAAATTGAAATTTAACCTTGCGAAGGTTCACTTGAAAGAATTCCTCTATGTACTTACCCTGAAAAAGTTTCTTTCAAATATTCTTGCATTTGACTCTTTCAGGGTTGAAAATTAGAAAATCTCATATTAACCTTGAAAGTGCTAAGCAAGAAGAATCTTTTGAAAGAAGCCTTTTCAAGGTTAATTATTCACTTCCCAGAAACAGTTAGCCCATCGAACTTTATCCAGGGGTAAATATGATAACCGGAATTCACTCTTTCGGAAGAAATCTGAACAATATTTTTTATCATCTCAACCAGATTTCCGTTTATCATTGTTTCGCTGATCGGGTATTTTATCTTACCATTTTCTATGTAATAACTATTTTTCGCAACACCACTGAAATCCCCATTATCGCTGGGATTGCCACCACTGAAACGGCAAAGAAGAATTCCTTTTTCAGTTGATTTGATGATTTCATCGTAAGATGTATCACCGGAATCAATGATATAACATCCGCCCTGATTCACAGCTTTTGGTAAACCGGTTTTCCTTGAACCGTATAATCCGAGCAGGAATGTTTTCAAAACGCCTTTATTGATAATTGTGCTGTTCCCGGCTTCAAAACCATCATAAGTGACATAATAGTTGGATGCCAATACTTCTGATAAGGGTTTTGAATGTAAGGTCAATTTACTGTCTGCAATCTTTTTATCGAGTTTATCTTTATAAACGGAAACGCCTGTTATTAATGGATAATCTCCCAAAAATCCAGTAACACCTCCAATAATATCATCCATACAATCCGGAGTAATGATCACATTTCCGACAAATTTTTCTGGAATTGAAAATGTTTCAAGCTGCTCGGAAGATTGCTTCAAAAGCCTGTCGATCGAACCGCAATCTTTAATAGATTTTTCCAGATCTTTTGAGAGATAAACCACATAATTGAAGGAAGATATTTTTTTTCCTTCTTTGGTTGTGAACATCACCACAACTGTATAAAGACCTTTATTGCTGCCGAATTTCACTTCATTTGAATTCACGAGTATACTATCCGAGAAAGTAAAATCATAATTAATTCCTTCGAGGATAGTATTCGGATATGCTTCTTTTGAATATTCCATAAATTCTTTCAGATTGGAATACATTTTATCGATATCCGGTTTTTTCGGACCTGAAGAAAAATCTTTTGCAGGTTGCTTTTCCGAAATATCGTTTGCTTCATCCGGTTTGGAAGATTCGGCAAGTTCGATGACCTGTTTTGCTGCTTCATCGATGGATTTTTTATCGAGAGTGTTGATCGTGATCGAGCCTTTTTTGTTCTTCAGAATTCCCGTTAAAGAAAGATTCGTATTGAAAGTCGTTCTGAAAAGATTGATTTCTCCGGCTGCTACATTGAGTTCGTGTTTTTCACTTTTTCTTAAACTGCATTGCACTTTTTCTGCTCCTGCCTTTAAAAGAACATCCTGAGCATATTGAATTATTTCTATATTTTTCATTATTTACCTCCGATATTGACTTTACATTTGATGGCAGGACCACCCATTCCAACAGGGAGCATTTGCTTTTTACCACAAAATCCCCCGCAACTCCAGACCATATCATCTGAGACCATTGTTACTGTTTTGAGCATATCAAAGGCAATTCCGCTGATGGTCGTATCTTTTATTGCTTTTCCCAGTTTACCGTTTTTGATCTCATAACCTTTTACAACTCCGAACATAAATTCACTCGTAGAATCAGCCTGCCCGTTGGAAGATTGCATCAGGTAATATCCATTTTCGATAGATGCGATCATATCTTCGAGTTTGCTTTTTCCGGGAAGAATCGCTGTGTTTCTCATGCGCACTAACGGTTCGTCGGAAAAGCTATAAGCACGAGCATTTCCGGTCAAATCCATCTGGAAATGATTCGCATATTCTTTAGTATTCATATATTTTTTCAGAACTCCATCCTCGATGATAATTGCATCTTCAGCTAATGTACCTTCATCATCTATAAAAAGCGGAACAGGACACAATTTTCCTTCGAAATGATTGGCAAAATCTACCAGAGTAATCAGTTCGTTGGCAACTTTCTGATTGAGGAAATCTCCGGCAACGGAACCCCCTTTGACGATATCAGCTTCCGTTGTATGCCCGATCGCTTCGTGTGCCAGAATACCAGCCAGATCAGCATCGAGAATACAATCATGAATACCGGCTTCAGCATAAATCCCTTCTGATTTATTTATCAGGTGTTTATACTGTTCATTCAGTTTTGGAAAAAGGTCTTCAGCATTTTCAAAATTATCTTCAAACTGTCCGAATCCACCGTAAACTTCATAAAGTTCGTAAGGTTGTTTGTCCTTCTCAACTGTCATCGTTACATAACCAATTGTGCGAGGAATCATCGAATATGAAATCGAACCGTCTGAAGTAAGAAGTGATTTTTCCATATCGAGACATGAGACAACGATCGTTCTGGAAGCTAGTTTCTTAAATTTTCCTTTGATATAATCATCGATTTTTTTCATAAATTCGATCATCTCTTTTTGAGATTTTTTTTGTATCGAAGTTGTAAAATCATTTTCCGAACTTCCTTTCTTATTTGGAAGTTCAGGCTTATTCATTTTTTCCCTCGAATCTATGAATAAAGCATTTTTCGTTGCAGATTCGATAACCTGCTTGATAGTTTCTTCATCGAGTTCCGGGTTGGAAGCAAATCCCCACGCCCCTTCCTTGTAAACACGAGCAGAAACGCCACCAATAGCAGTTCTGCTGTTTCCCATAATATCACCGTTCACCATTGAGATTCGAATATTTCTGTTTTCCTGAACACGCAGTTCTGTGTATTCTGTAAAATATTTCGAATACTTTTTTAAGTCTTTTAGAATCATAGTTCTATCTCCTTATATTTTTTTGCCACTGACTTGCACTGACTAACACAGACTTTTTTCAAACTACCTTGAAAAAGTTTAAAAGCATTTTCTTCCTGCTGAACTTTTTCAACGGTTTTTGCAACTATCTTAATCTTGTGAAGTCTTTGAGACTTAACAAGTTTATAACCGCTGTAAAACTTCACAAGTTTCAAAAACTTGTTAAGTTTATCCCAACCATTGAAAAGGTTTACTTGAAAGAATTCCTCTGTCGGTAAATCGTTTTCAAGGTATTTTATGCTTCACCCATACATTCGGTTCGATGTAGATACCAACATCTTTTTTTATGTCAAATGCCACAGGTTTCAATGCTCCAGGAATACAATATTTTCTAGATTCGAAAAATTTCATTCCAGTCCAATTTTCCCATTCAGAAATTGTTCCTGAAATATTCATTGCTTTGGAGCATACTTTAATGATCTCTCCACCGAGTTTTTCGTGAACTCTAAGCCACGGGTCAAAAAGTTGTCCATCCTCTCTATTCCAGGTTATGTACTGCTCTATATCAGTCAGGGGATAATCTTTCTTCAAAGTCGGGCGGACAGGAATTATCAGTGATTCGAGGTTGTGTTTTTTTCCTATTTGAACCATTGATCTTATCATTTCCGTGCTGATACCTTTTCCCTGATATTTTGGATTTATGGTGATGGAAAGAGCACAAAGAAGGTTTGGTTTGATATTTTTTTCTTTATCTTTAAATCCTTTTACTATCGCCCAATTCCAACCTTCTTCAGGAAGATTCTCGAGTTTTTCATTCCAAAATAAAGGAATTGAGTTTCCGATACCGACTATTTCTTTTCCATCTAATAACCAATATTGATATTCAGGGAATTTTTCATAAAGCTGGAAAAACCATTTATTTGCCACTGCATCATTCAGCATAAATTCAGGCCAGACTTCTATTACAATTTCATCTCCTCTTTCGATTAAATCTGGTCTTTCGTTTGTTGTTACTAATTTATAATTCATTATAACTCCTTTTTTTTGGAGTGCAATAACCGTGTTATTACTTTTTTAAAATATCACGGATATTTTACTCCAAACTAACCTTGAAAAAGTTTATAAGTATTTTCTCCCTGCTGAACTTTTTCAACGGTTTTTGCAACTAGCTTAATCTTGTGAAGTTTAATACCAACCATTGAAAAGGTCGATGAGAAAGAATTCCTCTATGGGAAACCGTTTTCAAGGTTTCATCCTGTTATTTTGTCTAAATCTTCAACATATTTTTCAATAAAATATGGAAGATTGTTCCAACAATTTTTATCCTCAAGATATTTATCGATCGTTGTATCACCGAAGTTCTGGATAAAATAATCCGGAAGAATGTCATTAAAATTAGCAGATACAAACTTATCTACAATTCTTTCCTTTATTATTTGTTGGATATTATATTTTTGAATAATTCTTTCTTCAATCCCGATATGAACAAATTCGTGAATAATCGTTCCTATCGGATTTATACCTCTTTTGAATTCTCCTGTTTTGGTTGTGAGTATTGTTATTTCACCTTTGTCCGGTTCATAGCTTCCCCCGGAACCGTATAGAGTTAAGAATAATTTGTATTCTTTGAAAATTTTAAAATTCCATTTACTGTGAAATTCTTCAAATTTGGAAAAAATTCCTTCAATTTCGGGTAATACTTTTTTTATATTGTTAATCCCTGCTGAATAATCATTTTTATTATAGATTTTTTCAGATATTAATTTGGATAATTTTTCAAAATCTTTCTTATTCAAATCATCATTTTTTGATCTTTCAATTAAAATCGGAATTAACTCATTTTGAGGGAAAGATAATTGATAATTGTATTTTTGAAGAAATTCTATGTTTTCGATAAAATACCAAATCATATCTGCTTCCTGTTTGGCAGTATTTGCAAAAACTTCGATTGAATAATTATTCTTAAATTTCATATTTCCTTAC
>JAUWNO010000132.1 GCA_030612605.1 Armatimonadota bacterium | reverse complement strand
AATGATAACAGCAGCATTTCCACCCAATTCCAGAATAGTTCTTTTGTATTTGATCAAGCTTCTTAAATTCCAGCCGACTACATCACTGCCAGTTAATGATAAAAGCTTGAAATTTTTATGCAACGCTAATTTCTGAGCAATGTCACTGCTTGTGGGAACAACGTTCACCTGACCTGGAATTGTTCCTGCATTCTCCAGAACTTCTGCTAATTTCAGCGCAATAAGAGGAGTTTGTGAAGATGGTTTGATTGTTATTGTATTTCCGCTTGCAATGGCTGGAGCCACTTTGTGAGCAACCAGATTAAGAGGAAAATTGAAAGGAGAAATACCAATAATTGGTCCAATGGGAAAGCGACGAGTAATGCCAAATCTACCTTCAGATGCTTTATTCAGATCCAATGGAATAACTTCTCCGCAGATTCTTTTTGCTTCTTCTGCTGCAATCGTAAAAGTGAGAATTGCTCTATCCACTTCACCTTTGGCAAAACGAATCGGTTTACCTGCTTCCTTCACCATCAAATCGATGAATTCATCTCTTTTCGAATCGATACCTGCTGCTATATTCAGCAGGATTTCTGCTCGCTTATGAGCTGGAAGTTGTTTAGTTATTTCAAATGCATGAACATTGGAATCCACAACCAGGTTTATTTGCTTTTCTTCTAAGAGAAAAACTTCATCAATTATTTCATTATTATAAGGATTGATAACTTTTCTAGTTTTTGATGAAGCCAACCACTTGTTATTCACAAAAAATTTTCGTGTCATTCCTACTCCTTTTTTATTAGATAATTATTAGATATACAACATCATAAATATTTGTCTTTCTGAGGAAATCTTCGGAGAAAATTCTTACGAAGAATCTCATAATGAAAATAGATCCTTCGTTAGTTAATTAGAGTCCATCCGTAAACTCACCCCCGACCCCTCTCTTTGGAAAAGTGAGGGGAGAATGAAAACTCGAATCCTTTGGATTCATCAATGTTTCCCCTCTTTTGCAAAGAGGGGTTAGGGGAGTTAGAAATCGAATAATCATACTTTACCCCGTTGGATAACAATCTGTTATTCTGTTATATTAATGAATTAGATTCTATCCTACGGGGTTTAAGGATAGACTCTAATTAATGCAGAATCTCTCAGGAGGACATTTAATGTAATACAGCTTAATCAATACAAATTACTCCCAACCTGTATCCAACTCACCAATAATAATATCTTGAATAATATTTTCAATTTCAACTTTGATACTGTCTGGAATTAGTTCTTCAAAATCATGATAGGGAGCAATGCCAACTCCTTCATTTTCCAGGGTTCCGTGATAAACTCCTCCACCATTGAAATTATTATTAACAAAATCATCAACCGTATCATAAACAGCATTATCAGCTCTTTTCAAACAGGAAGAAAGAAGAATATCCTGAACTTCATATAAAAAATAGTATTCGTCCACATCCACGCCTATTCCCCACTTCTCATTCTCTTTGGCTGCCAGCAAAACACCATTTCCGGTTTGACCAGCAACCGGAAAAATCACATCAACTCCATTAATAATCAGACTATCTGCTAAATTATATCCAAGCTCTTCGTCATAGAAACTATTTGCATAAGTTCCGTCATCAGTCACATTTTTGTTATATTTCTCGTTAAAATAATTTTTCCCATTCAGATAGCCAACAATAAACTGGTTAACAGGAGGAATATCCATCCCGCCTACATATCCGATTTTGGGTTCATTTGCATCCTGCAAATCTGCCCAGAATGCAGCTAGAAAACCCAGTGGAAAAGCTGCCTCATCCGTCTCAAAAATAATGCTTTGAATATTTTCTATAGATTCTTCAAATTCATAATCAATTATAGCAAAATCAACTTCCGGAAATATCTGGGCAATATTATAAGTTGCTTCACTTTGAGCAAATCCAATCGGGAAAATCAGCTCACATCCTTTTGCCACTACTTCATTCAATACCGATTCAAAATCTCCTATTGAATCTGCTTCAGCAAATTCGACCTCAATATCAAAATCCTCTGCAGCTCTTTCCAAACCTTCTCTGCAATTACCTGTAAAACTCTGATCTTCAAACCCTCCAAAAGATGAAATCATACCAACTTTTATTAAGGAATGATCTGAGTTATTGCAGGATAGAATCATAATGAAAATAAGCAAAATTAAATATTTCTTTGTCATTTTATCTCCCATTTCTGACGCTTGAGCGTCTGTTCCTCATTCCCACGCAGAACAGTCTGTGTGAAAATTATTTTTTGAAGTCGCAACAACCCCCATCCCTAACCCTTCCCCCTATCGAAGGGAAAGGAAACTGCCTGCGGCAAAAGGAAATAGATTCTCCCCTTAAATAGGGAGAGTTAGAGGGGGTTGAAAAAATATCGAGAATTTCATCTGAGTTAAAACATGAACAAATCTCCTTTAGATATATTTGGTTAATCATTTCCTCCTGACCGAAACAGTGCCGGAAGGATATTTCCTGATTTCATAAGTATATTTTGGATTTATATTAGAATTTATTCTTTTAATCAACTTTGCATGTCGGATTTGTTTTTTTAAAATACTTGTCGCATCTTCAAAATCCAGGAAAATATTGGCTATATTCCACGCTGCTTGGCAAAGACAATTTTCAATAGTAGAAAAAGCATTTTCTTTCCGATCTGGTTTTACTTTACCTTTCCTCAAATAATAAGCTGTCACAAGTTCATCATAAAATGAATTAATCTCAGAAATCTGCTCTCTAAAATACTGATGCGGATTCTTTATCCTTTTCCGTCTTTTCATCTTAATAGAAAATTTGTCTAAAGATTTGCGTGTATCAGCTTCCATGATCTGGTGAACTGTCTCTTCATCATCAAATCTATATTTTCCATCAGTGTGAAAGGGTTGATGCAAATCTGCAATATAATGAGACAGAACTCCCAATTCAAAAATAAATGCTTTTAAAGGCGTATCCAATATTTTCTTTAGAAAAGGAGCAATTTTATGGTGGAAAATTATTTCATCGGGTTTGTTCAGCATTTCCTGAAGGCGTATAATTTCTGAATTAATTTTCTTAATAATGCTTCCTGAATGAAATCCATACTGGTTTGGAGTGCAATTATAATAATGATTAGTAAAATCTTTGAAAATCCTATCCGGAGCTTCAATACCCAAAATGAACATTCCCTGATGCAGCTTCAGTAAATTAGTGAAAGAAGTTTTGCATTTCTTTAAAGCTTCGGAAACGATAAATTGATGAGTGCGACTATCCCAAATCCACATTTGAACTCTCTCTTTTTTCCTAAGAAGAAAATAATCATTTGCAATTATTAGTCAATAACTTTAGTTCTTTCCGAAGCAGAAGCTTCGGAAAGAATGCATTTTGCTTGTTCCCACGTTCCTGCGTGGGAACATATGTCACTAACGCTCCGCGTAAATTAAACAACCTTTTAACGCTGGAGCATTTTACAATTGCATTCCCACGCGGGACAGCCTGTGTGAAAATGGATTTCTTTAAGTTATAACGACCCCCATCCCTAACCCTTCCCCCTATCGAAGGGGAAGGGAACTGCCTGCGGTAAAAGGAGATAGGTTCTCCCCCTAAATAGGGGGAGTTAGAGGGGGTTAAAAAAAATCGTGCTTTTCATCTGTTTTCACACAGCCTGGGGAGCGTGGGAAAGAAATAAAGGCAGGGTAGCGTAGAAACGAGATAGAGGCTGGGGAGCATGGGAACGAGATAAGAGCCAAATGATTCCTTAGTGTCTTTGTGTCTTAAAGGTTGAACAGTTCTTCTAACTCAGCTTGAGCATTTTTTTATTGACAATTCATCGAGTTAAACTGCCGATGTATATGAAATTTTTCAAATCAAAAAAGGAGGACTTATGCGTTTGTTTAAGGCTTTTAGTAAAATTGTTGTTTTAGTACTTTTCCTATCGCTTCTAATTTGGAGCTGTTCAGAAGATTCTACAGGTCCGGATGATGAAAACGGTGATCAGCTCGGATGGGCTATTGGTGGCTCGGACGGAGATTACGGCACTATTCTCCATACTGAGGATGGGGGAACAACCTGGATTCGGCAAGGTGATTCACTGCTTTTTGCAGGTGTAAATTTTTCAGATATCTGCATAATTGATGAAGACAACCTATTGGTGGTTGGTAGCCCGCAACCGAATGGTAATTATGGTGTTTTTCGATCTGACGATGGTGGAGATACCTGGTCTGTATCGGGATCAAGAGAATTAGCGAACTTGGATTATGATGGAATTTTTGCCCTCGATGAAAACAATGTCTGGATTGTGGGAGAGCAAGGCAGTATTTATTATTCATCTGATGCAGCAGATTCCTGGACGAAACTCGATGTTCCCACTGAATATCAAGAAGATTTATTTTTTAGGGTTGCAGCTAAAAGTAAAGATGATGTATGGGTAGTTGGAGAAAAACACGTTTCTGATGATTATCCAATTATGTTGCATACAACAGATGGTGGAATAAACTGGGAAAGATTAAATCCCATCGAAGATTTGAATGTTAATACAGGAGGAACACCCGGACATTACCTTGGTATTAAAGTTTTCGGAAATAGTGTGTGGGCAATCGGTGGTTTCGGTAAGTTTGTTATCCGTTCTGCAGATAATGGAACAACCTGGGAAGACATAACAGGTTCCGGTGGAAATTGTGATGCAAACGATATTTTCCTTTTGAGTGAAACAGAAGCATATATGGTGGCAGACTATGGTGGAATTTTCAGTACTAATGATGCCGGTGCACACTGGACTCAATATTATGCCAATACCAATAATTGGGTAGTAGGTATTGCTATTTTGAATAATACTAATATCTGGATATGTGGTTGTCCGGGCGGCGGAAACGAATATTCCGAAATAAGATATTCTGCTGATGCCGGAACTACCTGGCAGGAGCAATCTCCTCAATTGCTTATAGATAATCCTCTAATATCAATGTATAAAATCAGGTTTATTGAGACGGATTAGAAAATATCAGAATTAATATTCTGCAGATTGGCAGAATAAATTTAATGAGTGAGTTCGTATATACTCCCAAATCAGGAGTGTATACGAACTTTTCAGGAATCTAAAGGAAATATCTGCGAACTTGTTCGGGGATACATTCATTATAGGGCATTTGTTTTATTGACACAAAATAGAAGCCAGAAAATCTTTAATCAGAGGTGAAAATGAAGAAGAAACTGACAAAAAGTATATTAAGAAAAGAAGCAAAAATATTTGCTGAAGAAATTTCAAAAATCGAAGATAAATATTTATTTAATATTAATGATGGTAAGTCTGTTGGAACTTATGTTGAACATAAATTACAAAATCTATTATCTAAAAAATACAAATATGAAAAAGGTAATTCTGCTCGTGGGATTGATTTTCCTGAATTATTAGTTGATATAAAAGTTACAAGCCATAAGCAACCACAATCATCTTGTCCATGCAAGTCTGCTAATCAGAAAATCTTTGGTTTGGGCTATTCGCTACTGATTTTTGTTTACGACAAAATTGATGACAACAAAGCCCAAAAAAGTCGTCTCAATATTTTACATTCAATATTTATTGATGCTTCACGAACTGGTGATTATCAGCTAACTTCCAGTATAAAACAAATTCTGGAGAACGATGGTAATTCTGATGATTTAATCGCATTGATGAGAGATAAAAATCTACCAATTGATTACGATATTGAGGGACCAATAATTGCAGAAATACTTTTAAGGGATCCGTTAAATATTGGTTATTTGACAATTTCAAATGCTTTGCAGTGGAGATTACAATATGGACGAGTAATTCAAAAAGCAGGTAAAATTAAAGGAATTATAAAAATTCGATGAAAACCTTAAATAGTATTCACAAGATTGAATTTGGTGATTTTCAAACACCTGATCTACTTGCCTTTAAAATATGCAACTTTATTAAACAACAAGGAATGAAACCTAAAACAATAATTGAACCAACTTGCGGTATCGGTAATTTTGTAATTAATTCTAATAAAGTATTTACTTCGGCTGAAAAAATCTTTGGCTTAGAAATAAATAATCATTACATAAGCACATTAAAGAATAAAATTAATGGTAATGAGAAAATAATCATTGAAAATCAAGATTTCTTCAAATTAAACTGGAACGACTTTCTAAATAAATTACAAGAACCCATTCTTATGATTGGCAATCCACCTTGGGTTACAAATTCTAAATTGTGTTCTTTAAGCAGTTCAAATCTACCTGAAAAAAATAATATTTTAAATTTCAAAGGCATTGAAGCAATTACTGGAAAATCTAATTTTGACATTTCCGAATGGATGATAATTAAACTTCTAAAAGTTTTGCAGAATAGAAAATCTGTTTTAGCATTTCTCTGTAAAACGAGTGTTGCACGAAAGGTATTAAAATATATTTGGAATAATAATTTTCAAATTCAAAAAACAGATATGTATTTAAT
>JAUWNO010000016.1 GCA_030612605.1 Armatimonadota bacterium | reverse complement strand
ACAGCCCCCTTTATATTCCTGCTCCTCAGTTCGCTAAAGAGCGAAACTATCTGGTCGGATGATTTTGAGGAAAATTCCGACTGGTTGATGAGCGGAGAATTCGAGATTGGAACTCCCCAGGGTCTGGGCGGAGAATATGGCAATCCGGATCCTATAGAAGCCTACGGGGGTGCCAAGGTTCTTGGTGTGGATCTTTACGGCAGCGGCAGCTTCCTAGGTGATTATGAAAACAACCTGGGAAATCGTGAATACACTGCGATCTCTCCTCCCATCGATTGCAGCAGTTTCCTGGATGTGCAGCTCTCCTTTATGATATGGTTGAATGTGGAACAACCAGCTTACGATCATGCTTACATAGACGTAAGCAATGATGATGGAACAACCTGGCTGGAGATCTGGACAAATACTTCCGTGATAACAAACAATTCATGGAATCAGGTCACATATAATCTATCATCAATTGCCGATCTGCAAAGTAATGTGCGAATACGGTTTTCGATAGGATCCACCGACGGTTCCTGGCAATACAGCGGCTGGAACATAGACGATCTTTTCATCTCTGGTGTGGAAGCTGTGTTCGGTGCTATTGAGGGTAATATCGTAGATGCAACCAATAACGATTCCATTGCATTTGCTCAGGTGATGTCTCCTTTTGGTAATACCATGTCGGATGAAAACGGATACTTTCTATTAACGAATATTCCTACTGGAAATCAATCGATCTCAGTGATCGCTCTGGGCTACCTATCTTATACACAAGGTGATATTATGGTATTGGAAAACGATACAACTTATGTGCTCTGTGAGATGCAACCAGACCCTGATCTGCCACCTGAGCCGCAAAACCTGGAAGCATCTGTTTTTAACGGCAATAATGTGCATCTAACCTGGGAAGAACCAAATTATACAACAGGCATACTTCTTGCCTTTAATGTTTATCGCAACGGTATTATTATTCAGAGCGTTTTAGAAGAAGAGTATTTTGATCTCAATATGATTTACGGACAATACATTTATTTCGTTACAGCAGTATATGATACCGGCGAATCAGGTGCTTCGAATCCGGTTTCGGTGATGATCGATGGAACAGATATTGGTAACGAAGAAATTCAAGAAGTGATACTGTTATCCAGCTTTCCAAATCCCTTCCACCAGACGACCAGGATTTCTTTTTCTATGCGTGAAACTGCTCAAGTAACCCTGGAAGTTTATAATCTCAAAGGACAGAAAGTGAAAACGCTTAAAACATTCCCAAACGGGGGTTTGGGAACGAGAGAAGTTGTATGGGATGGCAGAGACTCCAAAGGCAATCAAGTCAGTTCAGGAATTTATTTTTATAAATTAAATGTGAATGGTAAACATGAAGCTGTGAAGAAATGTGTTTTTTTGAAATGAGAAATGTTATGAATAAAAATATGCCAACCTTGTTTCCAGCCAAACGAAGTGAGACCTGCGATCCTCTACCCTAGCTTGGAAACATCACAACTTGTAAACTGAAAAATATTTTCTTTGACAGAAATAATTCAAAAAAGCAGTTTCGTTTGCGGGTTTAACAAGGTATGAAAAATGGATGATTTGGATAACGTTAAATTGAAGAAGGATATATTGATATTACAGCCAAAGTTCGTATACACTCCCAAATCGGGAGTACCGTGTCCGGCATTTGACGGATCCCCGAACTTTTTTATGAATCTAAAGTAGAAATCCCCGAACTTGTTCGGGGACACATACATTATGTCCATATTCTATATGAGGAAGAATAATGAAAAATACAAAATTCTATTTCAATGATATTTCAATAATCTTTAAAGATGAAATATTTATTTTTACAGAGATATTTAATTTAAAAACTTTAAACAAAAGTCGAGAGTGCCTTTCAGTTTTTAGTTTAGAAAATTACACCACTCAGATACAACAATATGCTAATAAATTTGATTTTATTGCAATTCTTCAAGAAGATAACAATACTCACGTAATTCTAATAAATCAGAATGATTTATATAATAAATTTTGTGAATTCAAAGAAAATTTATATAAAGCTAAAAAAATTGAATTAAGTGCTTTCATAGATTTAATTGGTCCTGTTAGAAGATTTGCGTTTCCGAACAATTTTGAAGAATATAGCAAAGAATATGGAATAAAAATTTATTTAGATAATGCGAATGAGCTTATAATATCTAAAGAATTTATTGTAACTAATGATGTTGAATCAGCAAAGGAATCTGGTAAAGATTTCTTAATAAGATTATGCAATAATTTATCATATATAAATAAAATGGGTATCAATGTAAGGCATATATCTTGTGCTGAAATCAACAATACGGGAATTTCATACTCTATTGGAGAGACGCACAGTATAATAAAAAAGATTGAAATCGATAAAGGTATGCAATTATTCGAAATTTCTAAAAAAGATCAAAAATTGTATGATGCTATTGTTGGTCTCAATCAATCATATACTTCAATCACGGCTAAACAATCACTAATTTCATTATGGTCGACAATTGAAACACTTTTCGGTGGAAAAAGTTCAAGTTTGTTTTCTCCTGAAGAGCAAAAAAATATAGTAAGTTTTATTGAAAAAAATATTGATACAAAGAAATCAATTATAATTAGAGATCAGCTCCCAAATTTAAAAAAGAACAAAAGAAATGACATAATAATTGAAAATATCCTCAATTTGTATAAAGGCCTAAAGAAACAATCTGTTGACAAGGCAATAAAAAGAGCATCTAAGTTAAGAGGTAAATGTTCACATACAAATACAGACAATATTGATGATAAAGAAATTAAAAGTTGTAATCAGGAATTAAAAAGAATTATAAAATTGTTCATTAGTAAAAAAGAAATTGGTTTTGATTAATATGTACATAACAATCTTATTGTAGGTTAGGTTTATCGGTTTATTTTGGAACGAGATTGATTGGATTTGGCACACACGAAAACTTCTGACCTAAAACATATTTTTGGTGTCCTTAATAAAAATGGAGTTAGTAAGATGAAAATAAAAAAAATATCTTTCATATATAAAAAGAGTTTTGGTTTAAAAAATTGCATCAAATTCTTGATGATTATATTTTTCCTAATTTTTACAATCCATTTAAATTCACAAGATATTGAGATTTATGAAACTAATCAGTTCGGTCTAAAAAACATTATCCTAAGTATTATTATCGATGTAAATACTTTTACTGGAAATTATGAAGTTTATTCAGTAAATAAGTTTGGTCTTAAAAGTATTTTGCCAAATGAAATTATTCAAAATGATGAATTCAGTGGAACTATTAAAATTTATCGTGTAAATGATTTAGGGTTAATAGATATACTTCCTAACAAAATTGGACAAGAAAATTCATTTACGGGTAATTATGAAATTTATGATGTTAATGATATGGGTTTTAAAAATATTTTACCTTCAACAATTTTAGAAAAAAATACTCTCTCTGGTGAAATCGAACTATATAATGTTAATAAATATGGCATAAAAGAAGTTTTCCCATTTGAAGTTATTAAGAAAAAAAATGAGCAGTTTAATGTATATTTAGTAAATAATTTTGGTTTAATTGATTTTGAACCTGCAAGGATAATTGAAATAAAAGAAAATCCGAATGTGTTTGGTATCCTTCTGTTACCTTCAATAAAACAAATTGAATATGATCCTCAAAGTTTAAAAGTTCAAGTTATTAGACAAATTAAAGAATTATCAGATGATGAAATTAAAAAAAGGGGATGGATAAAAAGTAAAGCAGGGAAAAAAATGTAGGAATGTATTTATGGCAAAAAAAGTTATCATAAACCTCGTAAAAAAAATAGCTAAAATTATATTATTCATTTTAATTATAATCAATTTTTACATACTTTTCGAGATTAAAAGAGATATCGCCTTAATAGAGACTGATGTAAATATAGACTTAAGTTCATTAGAGTATGATGTAAATTCAATAAAAGATGAAATAAGCAGTATAAGTCTATATGATATCGAAAGCAATGTAAATGACATTTATTCTCTTATCCAAGATATTGAAAGTGATGTAAGTAATATAAGCCTTTATGATATTGAAAGTAATTTAGATGATATTTATTCTACTATACAGAACATTGAAAGTGATGTGAATTCAATCAAAGATAATATAGGAAGTGAGTATAATTATGGAACAATTTTATACAAATTAAGAAAAATTGAAAACAAATAAAATGGAATACATAAAATGCCCAAAATGTAAAGCCTTGTATCGAATTCCACAAACGGATAAATTGCTTAAAATAACCTGTAGAGAATGTAACCAAATATTTTATAATAAACAGATACCTACACCCAAAAAGAAGAATTTTAAATATTTATTTATTGGGGTTTCGTTAATTCTAATTGTTACTCTGATTTGGTTTTTTAACAATTCAAAATCAGGAGATTCAATAATTTCGCATTTCAAGTCAAATAATTGGGTAACTATTTCATACTCTGATTTGATCGACAAATCGGTTCTAACGCATAGTGGTGAAACTGTCGGTGAAGTAATAAAAAAGATTCCAAATTATACTGATGATATTAAAGGACTTGTTCAACCATATTTAGAACCTTATTCGGTTTTATGTCATAATGTATTATTAGCAACAACAAAACCTGATACTCTTCCTCTAATAAATATTCTTACTCATTATCCAATTGGCTCAGAGCAACCAGTTTGGGCAGCTTTATTTCGTGAAGGACACTATCAACTTTACTATAATTCTCACCTTATAAGAGTGTTCATTAAAGGTGCAAATTCCGAAGCGAGTTATCAAAAACATTATTCAGTTATTAGGCATCCGATAAGAGATGTAATTAATAGTAATGATATTGATATTAATAATATTGAAATATATGTTTTTAACAATAATTATTCTACTAATGAGATTAAATTAAACACTATCCCATTCGTAATAAATAAAAAAGATCTTTCGATCTCACCATATAATAAACCAGATCTACCATCAAAACGGAAACCGATAAATTTAATAGGTATAAAAGATTTTCTTGAACAGAATGTAACATTAGAAGCAATTGAGATAGATAGTCAAAATGATATGTATCTTTTTGGTAGAAAAGATTATGAGAAACAAACACTATCTGGAAACCAAATAAGCATATCAGATTTTGCTATAATTTACAGGTCAATTTTTCATTATGGTTTTAATTCTCCATATATTAGTCTTGATAATCACAAAGATAATAGATATGCAAAAGTTAATTTTGGAGGACATCTTGAAAATACTTATGCTGGTAATGTAGTTTTAGAAGCTGACAAACTTTTTAAAACACTTAGTACAGGGCTTGACCCAAATTCTCATAAACTCATAAAATCAAAAATAACAAAAAAAGTCCCAAATTTTTTAACAGAAGACGAAAGAAATTTATTAGAAAATTTTGGAGAAAAACATATGCAAATAAGATATTGGTTTTATCCTGATTCAATAGTAACTGTTACAGATGGCTCTATTGGTGCGGTTCAAAAATATCAGTTTCTTGCAGATATTGAACGTATGGATGCAAAATTTAGTGTAGGTAATGCAGTTAGAAAAACTATTGATCACTTAAATAAAAATTATAGCCAATATGAAAAAGCTTGTTACACATTTAAAGAATTAAGTACAGTTGGTCGATTTATGGCACTCATTAACTGGTTAAAGGGAATGAATATGAATGACCGAATTGAGCTTGATGATTTGCTTTCAGTAATGATTCCATCTTTCATCACACCTGACAAAACAAAAAAAATGCTGGCTGTTACTGCTATTGCTTATCCAAGTAGGACAATTCTATCAAATCGAGATATAAGAAGTTATTCTAAAGTTTTTTCCATTTCACATTTACTTGATAAATATAATTCATCAACTTCTGATAAAAGATTCCTTGAAGTTGCTGGTAATTTCTTTTCAAAAATTGATATTTCAGATTTAGCACCTCCTATTTATAATAAAACTATCTCAGAAAAGAATTATTATGATAACCTTATTAAATCTAATGAATCTAAAATAAATTATCTTGAAACTGAAATTAAGATTAATGAAACAAAATTAGATAAATACAACTCTGCAGAAGTAAACCAGTTCAATAACCTTGTAGATAAATACAACAATCTTCTAAAAAAACAAGAATCATGTATTAACAGTTTTAATTCAAAAATAAATAAATTGAATAATTTAAACATTGTTTCAAATTGTATTACTTCAATAGGTGGTGGCATTGATCTCCATCCAACCGAATTCAAGATTATATCTAATAATCCTAATTCACCAAAACTACAACAAATTAGAAGTATTAAGAATAAAATTAAGACTGCAGGTAAAATATCTAATTACAAAAATTGGATTAGAAGCAATTCAGGAAATGGAGGTTCAGTTATAAATGAAATACCTCTTAATTCTTTAATTTCATCTAAATCAACAAATGGAAATACTAAATATAAATACAATTCTAAGTCTGGTGATTTTACTTCCTTAACAATCAAATCAAATTCAGAGAATTGGCAGAATAAAGTTTCTGTAAATGGTTCTACTGATTATGCAAAATATTCTAAGGAAACAAATCAACTTCAAATTGTTTCTTCAAATTTTATTAACAAGTGCAAAGCAGATATTTCTTCAAATGGTAAACATTTTGTATTCCGTCATTAATATACGAATAATTTATATGTGTGTTTTTAATTTAGATATTTAAATGAAAGGACATAACAAACAACTCCACGCTAGAATTCGTATCAAAGTTTGGTGGTAATTTTGGGCTGGAATTTCGTATGAAAGTTGAGATGTAAATTTGAGATGGCGTGGCAGTTGCAATACATTACTGGAAATGAGTTTTGTCTTGACTTCTACACATACTAAACTATATTGTTTTGTGTAAAAATTAATTGGAGGTAATTATGGCTACAAATCTTGCACTTAATTCTAATTTATTGGTCGAAGCTCAAAAAATTGGTGGTTTTAAAACTAAAAAGGATACTGTAAATACAGCATTACTTGAATTTATCCAAAGGCATAAACAGTTAGAAATAGTTAAATTTTTCGGAACTGTTGATTATGATTCTGAATATAATTACAAAAACGGACGGAATCGCAAATGAAAGTATTAATTGATACTTCAGTTTGGTCTCTGGCTTTAAGGCGGAAAAGAGCAAAGCTTAACAATTCAGAATTACAAATTGTAGAAGAATTAATTGAATTGATAAAGGAAACAAGAGCAATTTTAATAGGTCCGATACGACAGGAAATATTATCTGGAATAAATTCTAAATCTCAGTTTGAAAAACTTAAAAAAAAATTAAGGGCTTTTGATGATTTTTTAATAACACTAAATGATTACGAAACCGCTTCTGATTTCTTTAATGTTTGTCGTAATAACGGGATTCAAGGTTCTCATATTGATTTTTTAATATGTGCAGTTTCACATAATAATAATTTTTCTATTCTAACGACAGATAAAGATTTTGAAAATTACTCAAAATTTGTCGAAGCACAACTTCATAAAATTCGTGAGCATTAAGAGGATTTCCACTAACAAAAGCACCTGCGGTTGGGTTATCTGTCCGCTTTCTGTTAGGATCGTTTCGATCCCGCAGCACACGCAAACATCATTAGCAGCAACTAACTCAAACAGAAGATAATCAGGGAATTTCCAAAATAAATATGTATAAGAACAATCCGTAAAACTTAGAGAATAATTAAATCTAATCTATATCTATGCTCTCTTCGGAAATAAGTACAGGTGCAAAACCCATACCATCAGGATCGTATTTATACAGCATTAATACATCGATTTCCGAACCGGTCCATTCTCCTGGATTTAATACAACAAAAGTTCTAACATCATACTCACTATATTCCGCATCAACCCAGCTTCCGGAATTTGCATATACGCTTGTATAGTTTTTTCCTGAAGGATAAACCATTAGATGAGGATAATGAGAATGACCAAAAACAATAATTTTATATTGGCTTGTGGATGGATTTATCATGTATTCAGTAATAGGAGCTCCTGAAAGATCAAGTCCATTCCAGATGCCGGTTAGAACATCAATTGGAACAGGAACCTGATTTACACTTTGAGTTTGCTGCCAAAGATCTTCAATATTTGCAGCATACATATCATAAGCTTCATTAAAAGAAAAATTATCGTAATAATCGTCTAAACCAGTCATTTTCACATTGGGAGAATTCATATCCGGACATTCCATATTGAAATCTGACAGCACCTTAAGAAAAGCTATATTCCAGGCTATAAAGAATTCAAAGGAACCTTTTGGCTGGATATAATCACCTGGCTGATAACTATTTTGAGATGCCATACCCTTGGCATATAATCGGGTAATAAAATATCCGGGAGGAATCATATGTCCGTTATTGACCAGAGGTTGAGGACAATTGAACAGATCATAACGGTGTCCGTGTTCCATGATGATATCATCCAAGGGTGAATATATTCCCAAACCGGCAACATTTCCCTCCCAGATGATCCCCGGTATAATACCTTCAATTATATCTTGAGTTACGAGCATATCATGATTTCCCGGAATGTAGATTAGTTCAATATCATTATGATTTGCAATATCCCTGAATTTATCAAATATAGGTAGATTTACCGGATTATTAGCTATTGCCTGAAAATAATCTTCAGAATTGTGAATTCCAACTAAAGAATCAAAAGGTGCAATATCATAAGGAACCATCCATTCATCCAATAAATCTCCACAGATCACAAGCTGCTTAACCTTAGGACTAATTAAGATAAACTCCAGGAAATTCTCCAGTGCTGCAGCATTATTGTTAAATTCGCAATAGTTATTTGTCGTAGCCCTGGTATCTCCCATATGAAGATCGCTAATGCAAACTATTGCACTTCTTTGAATAGTGTCTCTGATTGTGGCTTGAGAACCTGTTAAGTTTATTAGTTCTCCGGTTGTTCTCAGTTCTATGGTTTCATCTTCTTTCAAACTTATACTGTTAGTTGATTTCAAGCCTGTATAAATAAATAATAAATACTTCCAGCCGTCTTGCAGGCAATAATCATCATTAAATTGTAAGGTTACGATTTTTCCGATAACTTCAATATCGTATTCTGTGTTTAAAGTACCGGTTTGGTCTGACAACATCATATTACCTGCAACAGTTTGCTGATCTATATTCTCATTAAACAACAATTCGATTGATCTTGCTTCATGATCCAGGTGAAAATAAAGATCGTGTTTCATGCTCATTAAGGGAAATGAAAAACTTAGTGTTTCTTCATCCGTTTCTACAGACTTTGAGCATGAAGATAAAATGAATATAAAACTAATTATAATCATAACTGTGAGTAATAATACCTGGATTTTTTTTAACAGATTTTTCATAAAAATTATTAACATAAATATCCTCCTAAATGTTCGTGTTAAATAATAACGATAGTACTTTTATTTAAATAAATCATCATACATTTCTTTCTTCATTTCTCATATTAAAACTAACCTGTTTTAAAAAAAAGAATAGAATTTATTTTGTCAATTGAATTATCCTCTATGTTCCCACGCTGGAGCATTGGAACGTGGAGGTAATGATCAGACCTGTATCGCAGCGACTTGTCCAATCCTCTCGTTCCCACGCTCCCGCGTGGGAATGCTGACGTTGCTGAATGTTAAGATATTATCTAACTCACCCTCGGTTCCTCTCTTTAGCATAAGCGAGGGATGACTTCTTGCTATTTTCTTTCTAATGCTTTTCTTTCATTTTTCTTATGTTCCTTCTCTTTTTTTTAAGAGAAGGACAGCAGGATGAGTTTAATGTATTCTTTCCCTTTTTCCAATTACAAAAAAAGCCCCGATCCGGCAACTACCGGACGGAGCTTTTAATTTTGTATGGATTACTTCATTAAGAATTTATCCAATGAAATGCGAAGCTTATTTCTTAACCCCCACTAACTCCCCCTAATTAGGGGAAGAATTAAAGAGGGGGTCGTGAAATTAAACGCTTATTTCATCAAGAAAGGGAAAGTTGCCCCGAATTTTCTTCGGGGCGAAATTTCCTTATTTCATCAAGAAAAGAAAGTTGCCCCGAACTTCTTCGGGGCGAAATTTCCTTATTTCATCAAGATCATTTTCTTAATCGAAGTATATTTGCCAGCATCCATTTTGTAGAAATAGACACCGCTGGAAACATTTAAGCCATTAGTGTCTTTTCCATCCCAAACCATATTATAGAAGTTAGCACTCAGAAATTCATTAACCAGAGTTCTAATCTTCTGACCCTTACTATTGAAAATATCGATTCTTACATTACCAGCTTCATGAACAGAGAACTTGATCCTCGTATCAGGATTGAACGGGTTCGGATAGTTGCCATTCAGCTCTGTAACAAGTGGTAAAGGAATGCCACCCGCATCAACCGTTACAGTCGCACTATTAGAAGGATCTGATGCCCAACCGCCATCATATATTGCGATAACGTAATATGTATAATCACCTGCTGGAAGACCAATATCAAGGTAGAAAGTTGAACCAATATTGGAAGCTATCAGATCGTCATTTCGATAAATCTCGTAATATAAGAGGTCTCTATCTGCAGGAGCATTCCAGGTTAAGAAAACGTTGTTGATACCTTGAACTATTGCCACTAAATCCTGAGGTGGATATAGAATAACAATTACTTCTTCAGCATTGGATGGTTCAGATTCGCCATTATCATAAACCGCTGTTACCCAATATTCATAAGTTCCACCGTCTAAGCACTCATCATCATAAGTTAATTCATTGGGATCATTGATATAAACTATCAGATCACCATCACGAAAGACATTATAACCAATCAGCATACGATTGTCTCTGTTGTTTTCAATTCTCTTGGTGCGAGGATGCATGTAAAGAACTTCCGGAGTTCCATTTCTAAACATTTGTCTGCTCTTTTGTAATACATGTTTAATTGGCAGAATACCATCCGTTGCACCACCAACTACTCCACTTGTTCCTCCCGGTGGCTCCCACTCAAGAAGTACATCATTATAATCGTATAGGGTAACAACAAGATTTTCCGGTGGATTGATAGGTTCTTGAGTGAATGTGAACTCAACTTCTACAATATCAGATTCACCCGGATCATCATAAACTGCGGAAACACCGGCAAAATATGTTTGACCGTAATTAAGTGTTGTATGCTCTAAAAGTTCACATTGAAGTTCTTCAGTATAAATAACAAATGCACCATCGAGCCACACATTATAACCTGTTACATCTTCGCTTGGTTCTGCATTGACAAGTGATAATGAGACATCATCAAAGTAATAAAGAGGATTATTACCGGCAGAAGCCCAGGCAAACATATTCACTCCACCCAGAGAGAGAAGCCCGGGTGTTCCAAAGCAACCGAGTGTCCATTGATAGGAATGCATCAAAGTGCCATCATAAAAGAATTCACAAAGGTCAATATCCAGATCTACTATGATTTCAAAATTCAGCCAGGTATCAAAGTCGAATGGGAAAGTACAAGCTGCTGCTGCACCACCATCAATCGAAGCAATGCCTGTAACATCAAACATTATCTGGAATCCCCATTCCGTAGCAGGAACATTGGTTTTTTGCAGATTGTAATATCCGCAATATCCATCTGGAATATACATGTTCAGATCTATTGAATAACATCCAGATGTATAGTTTTCCATGATTAAGATAAGGTCCGTTGTTCCATCTACCTTTACAGATTTAGTTCCACTCAGGGCATAATCATCGGAAATAAATGCATCTTCTGCTGAACCGGGATTATTAGTCCAGGTTGTCCAGTCGTCAGATTGTACAGCCAGATATTCTCCTACATTGTAAGATTCAAAATCATCGCTATAAATCGTTCCGCCCGGAGGATCCCAGGTAACGAGTCCTGTATAAATATCTACTTCAACATTTTCCGGTGGGTCGAATGGTGAAGGTCCTATATATGTGAATTCATAATTAATTGTTTCGGATTCACCTTCATCATACAATGCAGTGACTTCAGACAGATATGTTTGTCCTGAATTGAGATTATTTTCGTCATATTGCCAGAATAGGTCTATTGTGAAGGCTACAAAAGCACCATCAAGATAGAGGTTGTATCCGAGAAGATCACGGTTAGAAGATGTAGCCAGTTTTTCTTGATGAGTAACTTTGAGGTTATGTTCTATTTTCTTTTTCGAAGCCAGAGTCTCATCAGTATTAAAAAGATATTCAACAATTTCTGCCATCAGATCTGCCTGAATAGTCGGATCAGTGATAGCTGCAAAAGAGACTGTTGAAAAGATAGATCTAAATGTAGAAGCATCATATTGAACTGCTCCGATGCCTTCAGGAGTTGGATTAGTAATATTGAAAAGGTCTAATCCATTGTTAGATAGAATTTCATCGATATACAATCCTTCTCTTGTTGTTGTGAAAATGTCTTCAACTGTGAAACTGTAGCCTTCAGCTATGGAGCCAGTAGCTCCTTCTACACTGCCGGTATCCGGTAAAGAGATATTCCATGTATCTTGAGCTACACTTACTAAGCCAAGATAATCATAGGGAAATTGTCCTGGATTAAGGTTTCCAGCAGCCGAGTAAGATGCATATAAATAATCCTGTCCTGAGAAGAACAATGAACCGCCTTCATCAAGAAAAACACCAACATTTGCTTCATCCGTAGGCGTCATGCAATCATCTCCGTAATAACCCCAGGCTTCTCCACTGAACCAGATGATACAATCGTGTTGCTGCATGGTTGCCAAATCCGGTCCATCCAATGCAATATCGAGTACTTCATAATAAGTATAAGTATAGCCATTTGCATCGAGAGCTGCCTGGAAAGCAGGCCAGCAATCAGTATAACTATCATAACTTCCGTCACGATCTACAACAAGAATTTCACCTACTACACCTCCACCAGGTTCTTCCCAGGTTGCATAACCCAAGTCTGTAACAAACAGGTTTTCAGGAGGATATAAAACCACAGGAAGATAAGTGAATTCGAATGCTGTTAGAGTTGATTCACCATCATCATACAATGCTGTTATGCCACCTATGTAGGTTTGTCCATTAATTAGACCAGTATATTGCCAGAATAAGTTTGTAGTGAAATCTACATATACACCATCAAGATAAACATTGTATCCCAGAAGATCGCGAGAATTTATGGAATGTCCCCCAGAAAAACCGGAACTAATTGTAGGAATATGTGATAAAAAACTTGTACCCGGTTTTTTCGTTTGGGATATCTCAACAGACTTCTCTAAAGATTTCTTATATGATGGATTGATATTGTTTTTCACAACAGTTGTTTTACCATCACTTACAGCTCCATAGAGTGCGAAACTAAGGTTGTAATCGTAATAATCCGGCGGAGGCCATGGAAGAGAACCAGTTGTCCAGGTTGTAAAACCTAAACCAAAACCATCACCCGGGTTACGCCAATGGAATTCATAGCCAATTGTTGGTGCAGCTTGTTTCTCCCAATACCACTGTCCGTTTGTTCCAAAGTCCAAACGTCCCTGAACGGAAACCCAATATGTACCTTCAGTAAATGGTGTATCCGAAATAAAGCAATCAAGATTTCCATCTACATCAGGATTTGCAGCTACATCGAGATATTCAAAAAGCAATGTGCCAGGCATGCCTGCAGCATCTTCATAGAAACGAACATTAGCAAGGTCACAGGGACCACCACCATCAGAATAGTGACCAAGTACAACAACTTCATTAATGGTCCAAGTCTCTCCAACAGGAACTATAAATTCATCTGCTCCCTCAGCATCATAAGCATCAAAAGCTGTTTCAAAATCCTGAACGCTAATTCCACCCTCTGCCGAAGGATTTGCCATCTGTTCCCAGAGTGCACCTGTGCCTCCCGGAACTTCCCAGGTTGCATAACCGGTTTCGTCTATAAAAAGGTTTTCAGGAGGATCTAAAACAGCAGGACTATAAATAAATTCATATTCAATAATTGACGATTCACCTTCATCGTATAATGCAGTTACACCAGCCATATAGCTTAATCCAGAAATAAGAGCAGTTTCATCATATTGCCAGAACAGGTCTGTTGTGAAATCTACAAAATCTCCATTAAGATAGACATTGTAGCCCAGCAGGTCGCGAGTATCATCGTTTACAACGGCTTTCACTTTAGTTCTAGCCACTATTCCGTCTGATCCTTCATAGTCAACTATCAGGAACGGAGGAAGAGCTTCATTCCAGCCGTCGAATACGATGTAGTAGGTGGCGCTGTTGTCTGTGGAATTGATTCCCAGACAGAACCAGTCGTTAGCCAAAGCTACTGCCAGGTCGGCATTAGCTGTTCCACCGAGAATATCTACTTTCCAACCTGTTGGGAAGGTAGATGGCTCCATATAGGCATTGTAGGTATTGGTCTGAATTGCAGCATAAAGATCTGCTGGTGATGCAGTCAACGGATCAACATCCACTCCATTAAGATCCCAGTATGGCCAGTTCGTAGCGTTCACATAACCGTTGAAT
>JAUWNO010000238.1 GCA_030612605.1 Armatimonadota bacterium | reverse complement strand
CGATTAACCTGAAGATATTCTGGATTTTATCACTTTTTCCAATAATGTTTCCGAAATAACCGGCAGTTGCAAGTTGCTCTCTTATTTCAGCGTGAGATTCCTGAAGACTCGCATAAAAATATTTTCGACGATCACCACAATCTGGTTGCACAGAGCATTGATGAGGTTGTACATTTTTTCGGAAAAATAATGTGCTCCATACTTTGTGAATAAACGAATCACGCCTTTTATCTCATTTCTGATGCTTAGCGGGAACGAGATTATATTGTTATATTCCGGTGCAAAATGCGGTTGTTTATAATTCTGACTTTTATTTTGTTTATAAGTCTGATTTATTATTTCCATCATTTGTGAAAAATCGCTTTTTTCATATGAATAATTATTAAAGATAACATATTCCCACGAATCCTTCACTTGTTGATTGTAATATAAACAGAAAAATCCTCCGTCAGCTTCTGCGAATCCGACTAATTATCTAGAGCTGTTTCCAAAAGAACATCAAAATCGCTGATTGCATTTAGATTTTGGGTGATTTCATAAAATTCGTTCAGGAGAGATTCGTGTTGTTTGGATTCTTTTAATTCAATAGCATATTTTTTGCTGATTTTCTGAATAAGAATATCATTTTTTTCGAGGAATTTTATAGCATCGAATTTCTTGATGATTTTTTTGTTATCATTCAAAATCTGCAAAGCCTGTTCCCAGTCTTCATTTTCAAAAAGCAGTGAAGCATATTCATAATTTGCCATTCCCAAATCAAAGTTGTTGTTTGTTTTAATGAATTTTTCTATAGCTTGTTTCAGCAATTTCAGAGCTTGTTCTGTATTGTCTCTTTCCAAAAAAGTTTTCAGATAAAAGCATTTTCCGATTTGATAATCATCATTCAGTTCTTCAGCTAATTTAAGAGCAGTATCCAGATAATAGTTGGCACTTTCAATATTTCGTGTTTGCAGAAAATAATATGCCTGCTTCTGAGCACCTTCCAGAATTTCGACTTTGGCGTTCATTTTTTTAAAGAAATCAAAACTTTCCACTAAATATTTGTAAGCTTCACCAAATTTGTGAAGCCGGGTTAAAACACTTCCCATATTTCCATGAATCTCAGCTTTCATAAACTCATCTGAAATATTGGATAAAAGCTCTATGCATTTCGTGTAAAAATCGTAGGCGAGATTGTATTCACCTCTTTTTTCGTAGAGTTCTCCAAGATTATTGTAAGATTGACATAATCCATCTAAAAAGTTATTATCTTTAGATTTTTTAATTGCCTGTTTATAATAATCGATCGCTGCAGTCCAGTCTCCCATCTTAAAATTAAGAGCTCCCAGAGCATTTAAAGCAGCATCTTCGCTTTTATAGAGCTTGAATGTTTTGGCATTTTTGAGCGCCTGATTCAAAGCATGAGTTGCTTTTTCATATTCACCAAGATCCATGTAAGTAATTCCGATATTATAAAGGAAAGTTGAAATTTCGTATTTATTATTAAGAAGTTTTTGAATTTCCAAAGCTTCATTTAAATAATAAAGAGCCTTATCATAATGACCTTCATCTTCCAGGATGCTTCCAAGATTATTATAGCAAATTGAAATTCCCTCCAGGTTATATCGTTGTTTCTCAACGTCTAAACTTTGCAGATAAAGAGCTTCTGCATTTTTCCATTCACCCTGAAAAGTTGCCAATCCGCCCAGATTGTTGTAAATTGCAGCAAGTCCTTGCAAATTATTTGAAGTTTTATAGAGATTTTCTGCGTCCATAAATTCTGTTTCAGCTTTTTCCAATTCATTAGAGAAATAAAAAATCAATCCTTTAAGTTTTTTATCATCTGCTTTCATCAGGGAGCGTTCGTTAAGATTGGAAATCTGGTCTGCAATCTGAAAGGCTTCATCTACGTTTTTGATTGCGTCTTTATATTGTTCTGTTTGCATCAGTATTTCTGCTTTAAGAAGAGTTATCTTACATTTCCAATATTTTGTGATGGAAGCAGGAGAATATTTTTTTATTATTTCCAGAGCAAATGGAGATGATTGTTGAGAGAAGAGACTTTTTGCCAGATTATACACGATTTCTTCTGCCGGGAAAGAATTGGAAATGCAGATCTTTAATGCTTGTCGAAAGTTATCAGAAGCATCCTCAGCTTTGTCGAGTTTAAGGTTGGCAATTCCAAGATTTTTCAGGATTTCGATTTTAATTTCCGGTTTTTCTGCTTTGGATAGGAGAGATTCATAAATTTTTCGCAGATTGTAATAGTCTTGTATTTTTTTCAAATATTGGATAACAGGCTCTATTTTCTTAAAAGTATAATCTTTAACATTGATGCAATATTCCATCAAAGCTTCATCTTTCAACTCTTTGAGGATATCTTTAAAATATTTTTTTTGGATAGGTTCGGACAGATTAAAGAAGTAGGTTTTTACAGGTGAGACCTTTTTTAGATAAATATTGTTTTCAAGTTCAAATATTATATCGTTTTTCGTTAAATATTTCAGATCTTTTTCTAAGGATTTCGATTTCAGGATTTGTTGCAGATTTTGATTTGTTGCCCTGGTATCCAGAACGAAGATTGTAAGTAAAAGTTCTTCTTGAGATTTGGTTAATTCTTTTATTCTTTGAGCAGAAATCGTATCAAAACTGATTTTTTTATCAAGATAAGATTGCAGATCAATGGTTTTATTGCCTTTAAAAAAATGGTCCAGAATATACTCGATCACATAATAATTTCCACTGGAAATGTTGCTGATAATCTCACTTTCAGTAACATAATTTTTCTTCTTATTTGGATATGTTTCTGCAAGTATTTGCCGAATTTCCCCAGAATTGGGAAAATCTAATTGAATCTTCTGGGAAAAGGAGAATGTTTCTTCTCTGGTAAAATTGATAAATTTTATTTTGAACTTTTCGGAAAATTGAACCAAGAATTGAATGAAATCCGTAGTGTAATTATCAAGGTGAAAACATTCAAAAATAATTATTGTTTTGGGTTTAAAGAGATTGAACTCGCTTAATTTCTCTGTTAAAAAATAGAAGAAGTCGTATCTATTCGAGAAATCATAATCAGAAGTCTGGCTGATTATTTCATCGAATTTCTCATCGGAAATACCAGTGGTAATTTTTACTATTTCTTTTAACTGGTTATACTTAAAGACAAACGGAATGTATATTTCAAAAGGAATATTTTTTTGTTTCAATGCTTGATGAATACTATTAAAAATATAAGATTTTCCAGTACCGGATTCTCCAATAATCTCAATTAGCTCATTTTCGTCTTTTTCTAAATAATTTAGAATCTTATCAATTATCATGAAATTCTTGGTGACATGTTGTATTAAAATCTTGCCAATACACTTGCTCATCTTAACCTCGATTTTGCAAAAGTTTGTATCTATGAAAAAAATATTCATAAATTTGTCAACATTGTTTTTAGAGGTGTAAAAAAAAGTTACAGATGGAGCTTTGAGATAAGTCAATTTGGAACAATTTTTATTAAACTGAAACAAATCTTCATAAGAATAGTTTAGATTCATTATTTTTATCTTGATTTATTTTCGTGTTTGAAATTAGGTATCTCCAATATTTTTCAAATTATTTTAGATTTAATGAAAGTGCGTATTCAGGATAAATTATTTATGAAAAACAGGTTTCTATTTTATATCACGAAACAGTATTCCATTCCGATAATTGAGCCAATCGTAAAATATTTACAAGATAAGGAAGAGGATTTTGGTTTTTATTTTTCCGACAGTGTTTTTCAGCATATTTCAGAAGAATGGAAAAAGGGAAAAACATTCAGAAACCTGACTGACATGATAAATTTCAATCCTGATTTTGTGATTGTTCCTGGTAATTTTGTAGATTTTCGTATTCCCGGCATTAAAGCACAAATTTTTCATGGTTTGGGAGTAGAAAAAAAATCTCATTATAAAATCCGACATTATTTCGATGTTTACTTCACTTCCGGTCCTTTTGTTACAGAAAAATTTAAAAAGCTTCAGAGCAGATACAAATACTTTTTAGTCGAGGAAACAGGTTGGTCGAAAATTGATTATATTTTGAGGTATCCAACAAAAAGAATACAAAAAGAATTTAATATTCCAGAGAACAAAAAGGTCATTTTGTATGCTCCAACTTTCAGTCCAAAAATGCAGTCTGCAAAAGAGATATTGCCCATAATTCCAAAAAAAATCAAGGATGATGAAATCTGGTTTGTGAAGTTTCACGATTTAATGGATAAGAAAATTGTTGAGAATTTCAAAGAAAATATTTCCTCAAATATAAAATTGATAGATTCTTTTGATATTACACCTTTCCTTCATCTGGCAGATGTTTTGATTTCAGATACATCATCTGTAATTTATGAATTTCTTGTTTTAGATAAACCGA
>JAUWNO010000416.1 GCA_030612605.1 Armatimonadota bacterium | reverse complement strand
TTATTCTTCCGTCATCGCAGGGACCCCATCCACTGAAAGAAATCATCACAACATCTGAACTCTGAGTGTAGCCACCATTGATATCTTCTACAGCACCTATGGTCAGAATATTTTTGGCAGTTCCTGTAGTCCCAATACAATCATAACCGTCTGCTCCTCCATCAGGATCTCTTGCCTGTGTTGACCAAATCCAGGTTGATGTGTTTGGATCAAGTACATAATGTCCACCGGTATGAGCGTCGTCTCTATCATTACCTGCTGATTTTACAATTAGATAATAGGGGAACCAATTAGAAACTACATCCCAATTCCTTGCATCATCATTATAAAATCCAAATTTATAATCCTGGAGAGAATCTACTGATGTATCTCCAAGCCAAAACCAATGTCCCGAATCTGAATCATAATGCCAACCACAAACTGTTCCATAAGAGTGATTTGACAACATAAGAGAGTCATTTCCAGCCGCAAGTGTCATTTCAGCAAAATCATTATTCCAATCATAGGCATTTAAATTTGCCTGATAAGACATTCCAATAGCAGCATTATCCTGCCCACCAAGAGTACCAATACCTCCGGCAACAAGTGTTCCCGCAACATGAGTTGAATGATCTGAAAACTCAGCGGGTGTATCTCTTTGTGTTACTCGAGTTCCACCTTGTCCATCATCAAATTCTTGATGGGAAGTTCTAACTGCACCACCGTCCCATTCACCGATAAGGAAGCCTTCACCGGTAAGATCTAATCCGGTTGAACCTCCTGGCCATAACTCATCTGTTCCAACAGTTTTGGCTGCATTCAGGTTAGTAGTAGTATAATAGATTGGCATTCCATTAGGTCCAAGTCTTTGCAGTTCAATAGTTCTTCCATCAGAAAATGTTTTTCGTATTACCCAACCCTTTTCTTTGGCGATTTTTACAGCTTCTGCTTTTTCTCTTTCATATTTTTCTGTGAATTGTTGTGAAAGTCTTAGAAAATCTTGTTTGCTTGTTTCTCCGGCTATTAATATATTTGCCGAGAGAAGCAAAAATAATAATAAACCAATAGTAAATTTTTTAAATTTCATTTTTACCTCCATTTTTTCTCATAGTTTTTTTTTATCGTTTTCATAATAATTATTTAAACATCCTGTCAATGATAATATATTTTCCATTTCAAACCTTAAATAATTTTGCTACAGGTTTAAGATTGATATTATATTGTCAAGAATAGGATTGAGACAATTAAAAGCAGAATTATAAATGTTTTTTTCATCTTTGATTCCTGATTTTCCAAAATATTGATGAAGATTTAAAAATAAATTCCAAAACCTGTAATTAAACCGTTTATAACTTCTGACTTAACCTGAAAATGTTGATAGCCAAAGAAAATCTTTCCCTGTTTATAATGATAACGAACTTTCGTAAAAATTTCTGAGACAGCATGATTGTTTATAGATGCAATATTTGCAGAAATTTGTGCACTAAAAGGTTTTATAGGAAATATTTCCAATCCGGTATCCAGGCATAATCCGGAATGATATTTTTCCCTTTTCACAGTTTTCATTCCCATTCCCCACCACCAGTTTACACGCGGAAACCGAAATCTCTGATAATTGAATAAAAAATCATAAATGTCCATTTTGTCTGTTCCGGAATCAAGGTTTTCATTTAGCCTGATAAAATTTCCATCTAAAGAAAAAAATGGAGTTAAGAGCCATCTGGAGCGAATTGAAAATCCATCAATTTTATCTAAATTAGAAAAATAGTAGCTATTGATTTGCAGTTGCATTTTTCGATTTGTATGATAGTCATAAATTCCGCATCCTGGAGTTTGATAAGGAAAATCAGTTAATGAGATTTCCCACAGAAAGTCGTGACTGGTTTGTTCATATTCAGGATGTCCAATGAAAAGTTCGTATAATATCTGAACGAAGATCTGGCAGAAGATGTTACAGCCATCATCGTCATCATCATCGTCATCATCATCATCATCATCGTCAGAATAAGTTGAACTTTCGTCTTTTGGTTTTTCTATCTCAGATTCGAATTTTTCCAGTTTACCCTTCTCTTCAGAATCGTTCTCTTTTTCATCTGCATTTAGAAATGCTGGTAACAGACAGAGCGAAACAATGATGCAGAAAAGAAAGATTAATTTCATTGAAATCTCCAAGCATCAATATTTGTGCTTAATATTTCAAGAAGATTCTATCTTTATTACTACCTGCAAAAGTGGGAGTCTGTTCCTTATCGAGATAACCGGCAGTTTCTTTCACATTTATATGAATATAATCAAAACCAAAACCTTCCATTATTTCAATTATTTATGAATGAAATACTGCAAATCAGCTTCCTCAATTTCATTTCTGGGAATCTTCATAATTTGTACAAGCAATTTATCTAATGCAGATTGGAAAGTACCATAAGAAGAGAATGATGAAAATGATGTGAATCTCAACGGTTTTTTGGTGGCAATAATCTTGATTATTTCAGAATCT
>JAUWNO010000340.1 GCA_030612605.1 Armatimonadota bacterium | reverse complement strand
ATATTCTTCGGTAATTAATAAAATATCTTTTTCAGCTATTTTATTATATTTATTTAAAACCTGTCTTGATTTCTGGAGATGAATTGTATCGTAAATCATTTCAGAATACAAACGTCCTCTATCGGTTTTTAATTGAATTATTTTAACTTCTTTTAATGGATTTTTACCATTCCTATTACAACGTCCTGCAATTTGAATCAAGCTATCCAAAGGAGCAAAATCCCTTATAACTCTATCCATATCAATATCCACACCAGCTTCTATGCTTTGAGTTGAAACAACTATACAGGGTTTTTGCTTTTTTATTTCATTAATTTTATAAATTCTATCTTTTGGAATAACATCTGAACTAATAAAGAACAGAGGGTAATTATTTTCATTATCTTCAAGATATTTTCTTATAAATAAAAATACATTTTGAGCAGATTTTCTTGTATTGAGTGTTATTAAAACTCTTTCATTTTTCTTGATCCACTTATCAATTTTCTTTGATAAATCTCCACAGAATTCGTCAACTGTATATGTAATTGCATTTGATAAATTTGAAATATCTAAAACATAACGATTCAATCGAGAAAAATAATCCTTAAAATTTTTCAAAAGGGGATAAGCTTTTTTTACAAAAGCTGGTAAAGTTGCACTCATTAAAAGAACTTTTGTTTCTGATATTTCAGTAATATTGTATAATATCTTTTCAAGAGGATTCCAGAGTTTTGTAGGTAATGATTGAACCTCATCCATTATGATGATTGAATCAAGCAAATTATGAAACCTGATTTGATACTTACTTTTTGGATTAAAGATAGAATAGAAAAATTGGTCATAAGTTGTAATTATTACATCACTGCGCCAGGTATCAACAAAAAAACTCTCTTCCTTTTCTTCAAGAGCCGAATGATATATTCTATCAGAAAGTGAATGAGAACCGATAAGCCAACTACCATCTTTTTTTATTCCGACGGTTTTTAGTATGTTATTATAAACTTCAACTGTTTGATTTATTATTGATAGAAAAGGTAATACAATTATAATTTTTGGAATTGTTCCTTTTGTTAATTTCCTTTGCATTAAAGCCCAACTTGCAGAAAGCAGTGTTTTACCAGAGCCGGTGGGAGCGGTAAGACTAAAAACAGATGATTTATTATTTTTAGAATTAAATAAAACTTCATTTTTTATTTCATTACGAAGATTATTTATTTCTGTTTTATCGGGATTTCCAATAAAATTATCAATCCAATCTGATTTCCAATTATGTCTTTTAAATTCTTTGTGAGTTTCAAAATTCTCAACAGCTAAAAGAACTTTATCAGATTCAAGCAAAAGCGAATATAAGAATTGCGTTTTTAGTCGTAGCTTTATTGCATTATGTTTTGAGAATTTCTTTGGATTCAAATTGTCTTCAATATCATCTTCAATATAATCAATCAAATTAATACTGCAAGAATCTTTAAGCTGAATATCATTTAATGAAATTTTAAGAACTTCTGAAATCTCTTTAAGAGGATAATTGTGTATTTGTTCTTTAATTACTTCAAGTTTAAAGTCATTATACCAAGTCTTTTTAAATTCCTCAAAAGTTCTTAATTTCGTATGATGCCCCAATATAATTTGAAGAGCAGAAAATATATTCTCCCATTTTTCTCTCTTTGTTATAAAAAACAACCCTGAAATTAGTGTTGAAAAAAATGAATGATTTTTTAATTCAGGATTATCATTATAATCATTTGGATTTTTTATAAACTTTTGAAATTCACGACATCCTTTTCCTGTGTCGTGTAGTTTGATTATTTTCTCTAAAAGTTCAAAGTTTAAATTATTTTTTGTTTTCTCTGAATGAAATTTTAGCAAAAAATCAGTAGAAATCAATACCTGATCTACATGTTCTTTTAGTAACTTTTTAGGATAATGTGAAAGGATATCCATTAAAACTCCAGTTAAATCGGTGCTGTACAGATACTGCATAGCACCGTTATTTTACAGAAATACTATTTTTTGATTTTCAATAGAAAATGCTTTTTTTGTAAAAACAGGAATTGGCTTACATTCTCGTTCAAAATAGTATTCTTTGTGTTTAAAAACACGATTCTTCGACACAACAGCAGGCATACGGACTGAATGAATCGCTAATTGTTTTTCGAAAACAATATCCATCTTTACTTTACCACACTCTTTTGGAAGTACAGAATGTATGAAATGAATATCCTCATTAAGAGGTTTTGCTGTTGAATTTCCAAGCCATTCAATATCAGCAATATGTTCCGATATTCCTAAACAAGGTTGAAAATGCCACTTTCTGTTTTTTATTCTTTCAGCAAATTCTGAATGATATTTTGATGTTAAAGATACCCATATTTCAAACTCCGGATTGAATAACCATTCTTGTGTTAAGATTTTTTGATTTTTCATCTCACTATTACTTCCTTTTTGACTTTTGGTAATTTTATAATTTAGTTGAGAAGGAAGTGATTGATGAAATTTGTTTTGAATCCAAAAACGATCAGGTGATTTTCCCTTGATAGCAATAAAAGCCGGTTCCAATTCAATTTGAGGAGTATCTTTTGATAAACCTAATATCGCTCCAATCAAACCAAGCAGTGAAGTTCTCGGTGGAATCGGATAAGAAGGCATATCCCTATTTGCTTCGGCTTTTAGGAAATGACCGAATTTACCGGATAAACGGAAATGAACTACATCCATAATATCACCTATTCCGTTTAATCTTTTTTATTTTCATTTTCTAAATCAATATTCATTTTTTCCCATTCGGATGGAATTGTTTGTTTCAAATTGCAATCATCAGAGATTTCATAAGTGATTTTTTTTACTTTTGAATTATACTTTTTCAGTTTATCTAACAACTTTGAAATATCGACTTCATAATCTTCAGGTGAATCCCATTCTTTTTCATCTTTATTGGTCAAAGGAAGAAGCTTTACATAATCTTGTAATCTACCAAATTGAAATTCAGAATTTTCCTGATACTCGATATTTATCAATAAATACGGTATTTGCCCTCGTTTTGAACGTGTATTTCCACTCTCACGAACACATTTCCATAATGCTTCCTGAAATACTTTATAATCATCATCTGTTAATCTGGATAGTTTCGCACTGTTTTCATTTGCAATTCCGGAAAAACCAATTAAGCCATATCTT
>JAUWNO010000523.1 GCA_030612605.1 Armatimonadota bacterium | reverse complement strand
AATTTAGAAGACAATCTATCAATGAAAATAAAACCTAATAATACTTTATTGTTGTATAAAGGAACAATCAGAAGATGAATAAAATCTTTTTCAAATTTATATTTTCCTTCAGGATTTATTTCAAGGATTTTAAAATTCGATAATTCTTTTATCAGGGATTCATCATCAGAAAGAATAGCATTTTTTTTAAAAGCGTGACTGATGTTTCTGCTGATTTTCAAACGAAAATGATTGGATTTCCGGATCTTAAGAAAAATACCAAGACTTTGAAATTCGATTTCATTTTTGATATTCCTGACGATTTTACTCAGGTTTTCTTCCAGGTATTTATTTTCTCTCAATTCGTTTAACATATTATCAAAGTTTGTTAGGAAGTTCATTATCACTCCTTTTTTTGCCACAGACTTTCACTGACTTAACACTGACTTTTTTATCCACCTGCCTTCGTTAAAACTACGGCATGGCAGGCGAATTAACACGAATAATCACGAATTTCTTTTTATAAAATAATTCACTTATTTTTTTGTCATAAAGACACTAAGACACAAAGTTTTGTTTTTTCCTGTCAATCCTGTTTATCCTGTCAGTTTTATCCGTGCCAATCCGTAAAATCAGTTTCATCTGTGTTCAGATTTCTTTACTAATATTCGATTCTTTCAGTCCAGGTTATTTCAAAGGTTGAACCAGGTTTAAGAGTTTTTTCAAATTCAATCTGATTTGCTTTCTCTTTTTTGAATTCAATGTTGTTCTTTAAAATTTCCCAATCTCCACTAATATAGTGAATCACATTTATTGTTTTGGTTTTCTCAGACCGATTTCTTAAAGTAACAACAATATCTTTTTCAGATATAGTTCTTGAGATTTTGCGAGTATCTGTAACTTTTGTTTCTCCGATCAAATCAAAAGCATATCCGGTTGTGAGAGTTACTTTCTCATCTGTTGCTGTATGATCTATCCTGTCTTCACCGATAAATTCCAGGTTATCATCTGCTTCATCTAATTTATAGATTTTCACAATACCTTTTGGCAAAGGTATTCCCAATCCGTCAGCTTTACTGTTTTTGAATTCTATTTTACTGGCAATTTTATCTGTGTAAGTTTGATATTCATATCTTGAATTAGCATTTGCTATGGCAGTGGGGAAGAGGGTAATCTGTTTTGTCTGGTTGTTGTTTATCGAAACTTTATCACTCAAAGTATAAAGGTGAAAATCATGAAATGCTTTTTCTTCGAAAGAAGGAACTCCTTTTCCTTCAGATTCAAGAGTAAAAGACATTCTGGAATCAAGATATTGGTCATATCTTTTTTTCAATTTCTGCACATCTCCTGCAATAAGTTTGAGTTTTGTGTCTGCAAATGCTTTTCCTGTTTCATTTGTAATCGTAACCCATGAATTAATTTCCATTTCATTTTGCGTATCATTCCATACTGCATTATAAGTTACTTCCCAGCTCATTCCTCGGCAAATATAGGAAAGGTCGATTGGATATCTTCCTGCTTTTTTAGTTATAAGTTTCCAATGCAAAGTGGGTTTCAAATAGAAATTGTCCGGTAATTCAGCAAGATTGAAATTACGGATCTCAGCAGATTTCACCAGAATAAGTTTATTTGTGGTTTTTTCCAGGATCCCAACTGTAGAGCCATACACAAATTGCAACTGTCCTAAAAATTTATCATCAGTTTTAGAAACGATTTCAATTTCCTTTCCAATATATTTCTGAAGAATCTTATTGGAATTTGCCAGGTCATATTCATAGTTTTGAGAGAAAATTTCCAAACCGTCTTT